>JAYUIP010000052.1:0-1140 GCA_043765945.1 Arcicella sp. | reverse complement strand
CCCTGTGAGTCCATGACGACCCGAAGCCGTGATTTTATAATCATCAAATTTGATGTCAAAAGGTTTTACGCCAAACGTACCATCCTTGATTTCAAACTTCATTAAAAGATTGTTTAATTGCGTATCTTTTATCTTGGTCAATTTAGTGATTTCTACTAATTTTTGAACCAAAGGATTATTCTCCGTAACCGCTCCGTTAAGTATTTTCATCAATCCATCACCACTCAATGTATTGATTTTGGGCATCATATCTTGTCCTAATTCTCCATCAATTTTAAACTTAGAATTTATCCCGCCAATGAGATATTGTGCAACGGGCATTAGGTATTTTACAATATTAAGATGTTGATACGCCTGAGCTATTTCAACGTTCTCTAAATTCAAAGCAAAGTCGAATTTTGGGTGAGCTAAATCGGATGAATTATAAGTACCATTCGTAGTAAAATTACCTCCTAATGAATTGAATGCTACAGTTTGCATTTTTACCGAACCGTTCCCAACTGTTAATAATCCCTTAATATTTTTCAATTCCATCTTGTCGTACAAGGCATTTTCAATTTCAGAATTGATGGATAAATCCATATTTTTAGGAATGGCAACAGCCTCAAGCCCCCCAACCCCCAGAGGGGGAGCCTTCGAATCTGAATTTGAGTCCGAAAGCGTGGAGAAAGTTCCCCCTCTGGGGGCGGAGGGGGCTTCGGCTATCCATTCATTGACATTGAATTTACTGGATTTTACGTTCAATTTCCCTTTTAAAACTTCATTATTCAACACGTATCCAATATAATTTGAGAACGTTCCACTACCCGTAAAATCACTCATTCCTAAATATCCTTTTGAGTCTAAAATATTAATACTTTGAGGGCTAAAAGTCATGTTGGCAGTCGTAACCTTTATGCCTTGCGGATAGTCTTTTGAGGAAAATTCAATGCCTTTAACGTTGGCTTTTCCAGTGGTTGGAAGATTGCTATAACGCTTAGCTTTTACGTCCGACATATTGCCTTTGGTTTCTATATCCGCATCCACAATTCCTTTCAAAGTCATATCCGACAAAGGATAGATTTTAGTAATTTTCGTAAGGTCTATTTTGCCTTTTGCTTTAATATCCCAATTGTAATTTTCAAAGTTTTGGATACTTCC
>JAYUIP010000051.1:0-1141 GCA_043765945.1 Arcicella sp. | reverse complement strand
TGATATGCACACTTTCAAAGGCAAATTAAAACTTAATGCGGACGATATTTACGAGATGAATTACATCTTGGAAGAAGCGGATATGATTGAGTAGGGTTGAAACCATTAACCAATAAATTGTTTACATTATGACAATGTTTCAAATTAAATCTGACATTCATACGATGGTCGAAAAAATTGAGCAAGAGCAATATTTGCTTGATATTCATCATTCATTATCTTCTTTATTGGAGACTAATGATGTGTTGGAAGTTTTGACAGAATCTCAAAAACAAAACCTAAATATTTCTTTTCAACAAGCTCAATCTGGTAATGTAAAATCATTTGAAAACCTTAAAGAAAAATATAATCAATGGTTTAGGAAGTAGTTTATACACCTCAATTTGAAAATGATTTTATTGAATTAATGGATTATTTAGTTGAAAATTGGTCTGAAAATGTAGCGAAGCAATTTGGAAATCAATTAGATGATTTGATTCAAACTTTGAGTAAAATGCCTTTCATTGGAAAGAAGTCTCTTCAAAATCCCCTTATTAGGGGTATTACTGTTACAGATAAGAATATTCTCTATTATACAGTAATTGACAAACAAATTATGCTGATTTCTTTGGTTGATACTCGACAAAACAATCAGTAAATACTTTTTACTCAAAAATACAGCTCATCAATAATTCATCAATAATACGCCCCTCACTCTTTATTTGCGTGTATTTTCTCATAATTCCCTCTGGTTCAAAGCCTACTTTTTTGTATAATTCTATTGCTCTCAAATTTTCAGTTCCTGCACTTAGCTCTAATCTTTTACAACCATTTTGTTGGGTAAAATCCATAATTTCTTGCATCATTTTTACGCCATATCCTTTTCCATAAAAATCAGGATGAATGGCTAATCCACCTAAATAAAAGATATGGTTACAACGATGTTTTAAAGGAGATAATTTGAACATTCCCACAGATATACTGTTTTCATCCGTAAAAACATACTTGATTCCTTCTGCCAATAAATCCTCATAAATCGGTTTAAAATCGTGAATATCCATCATTTCATAAAGCAAAAATGGATTTACTTGTGGGTGCATATACAAGTCATAGATGAATTGGAGGTCGTTTTGAGTAGCTTTTCTGTGCATGGAATTGTTGT
>JAYUIP010000050.1:0-3584 GCA_043765945.1 Arcicella sp. | reverse complement strand
ATTCAAAATATTATTTCAGCGTCTTGAATTTTTCAGTGGGATTGGAAAGACAGATTTCTAAACACTTCAGTCTTCAAGTTGAGCCATATTTGAAAACACCTTTGAAATCTGTTGGGCGTGGAGGAGTAAATTTGTATAGTAGCGGGTTATTATTTTCAACAAAATATGAGTTTTAGTTTCGATGTTTGATGTAGGGTTTTCGATGTTCGACTCTCGAAAATCCGAACATCAAGCATCGAAACTCGAGCATCGACTAACACACCCTCAAAACCATTGACTCTAACGTCAAACCTGGACCGAACGCACAACTTAAAATATTCTTGTTTTTGTCTGCTTCCGAAGTGTTTTTCAGTATTTCATTCAATACAAAAAGAACGGTGCAAGATGACATATTTCCATAATCTCTCAATATCTCATACGAATATTTATTGTCTTCTTTTGTAATCTCCAAAGCCGTTTCAATAGCTTCCAAAATTGCCTTTCCTCCTGGGTGCATAGCGTATAAATCAATGTCCTGATTGGTCATTCCAGCGTTATCTAACAATCTGTCAATCAATGATTTAATTCCCGTTTTTACTAATTTTGGAATGTAGGAAGTTAGCGTCATTTCAAAGCCAAAATCTGCCACTTTCCAAGCCATATCTTGCTTACCTTCAAAGTATAAATCACAAAAGAACGAACGCATTTCAAGGCTATTTTCTTTGCCCTCGGATTCAATTAAAACAGCGGCGGCACCATCAGCAAAAAGAGCGTTTGAAAGTAAGAAATCTTCATCCATTTTTTTCTGAAAATGAATGGTACATAATTCTACTGAAAGCATCAAAACCTTTGCTTTTGGGTCGGCTTTGCAGATGGTATTTGCCATTTTCAAGCCATTAAAAGCACCATAGCAACCCATAAAATTGATGGCAGTTCGTTGAATTGTGGTGTTTAATCCCAAAGAAGAAATAATTTCAATGTCCAATCCTGGGGCGTACATTCCCGTGCAACTTACCGTGATGATGTGCGTAATTCCCTTATTTGGAATGTCTTTATTTAGGTTTTCGATGGCTTCTAAACATAGCGGTAGAGCATATTCTTGATACGCCATCATGCGTTTAGAAATACTTGGAAATGGCTCTAAATCAGCACTTTGCGGATAAAATTGATGTTCAGAAAAGTGTTTGCCATAATCAGTCAAAACGGAATGTCGTTGAGCAATTTTTGTGGTACGGTATAGAGCTTTCAGCCTTCTTTGGTCGTAATCATTCATCTGCAACGCCGAAGCCATAAACTCTGCAATTTGCATTTGAGGAAAACAATTTTTGGGAACGGCTGTGCCAATGGCAGTAATGTAACTCATGTTTAGATTGGTGATTAAAGAGTAAATAGGATTACGCTAAAAAAGTGTACCAGTATATGATATACGAAGTAAGTGGGATAATAGTTGCGAAAAAGTCGGCTTAATTACTTTTTTAGGTATTCAATGGTTTTTTCAACTAATCTTCCATGCGTAGATTCGAGGATAATTAACTCAACACTTTTAAGGTGTTTTGTGAGGGGAAAAATATTGTGGATAGGCAATAATTTATCATATTTTCCCATAAATATTTTTAAGTTAATCGGTTGATTATTAATGAGTTGTACTAATTTTTCAAGGTCGAAATTTAATGTTCTGAACCCTACCCAAGACTGATATAATTGCTCTTGCTTTTTTGGCGTATCCACCATCACTTTGGCAAATTTCAGTACGCTCTCATGCACAATCCCTACACGGGAAAGCAAACCCGCAAAACCGTGAAATTTATGATTATTTTTGAGGACTTTTTTAAAAATATTTCGAGTAAAACTAAAACGAGTTGCACTGTAATAAAATGAGTCTTCGGTGATACCATCGGGAGCTAAAAGTATGGCATTTTCAATGCTGCCCGAAAAGGCTTCTAATGTTGTCAAAGCGAATCTTCCGCCCATGCTAAAAGCAATTATTGAAAAGTTTTGAATCTGATTTTCTTGTAGGAATTTAGTTAAATAATTATTCCAGATTTCTTTGGTAATAATCGGTTCGTCCACATCACTTTCACCATGAAAAGGCAAGTCAAAAAGAAAGGTAGTGTATTGATTTTCAAAGGTTTGAGCGAATTTTTGGAAACACGAAAAATCCTGCCCCATGCCATGAAAGGCGAGCAGGATTTTATCGGATTTTCCTATCTTTTGATAATGTAAATTCACTTTATTTTAAGCGGCTTGACCATGAATTTCTACCTCAATATCAAATTCGTGTAGCAATTCCTTAATTTGATTTGAGTATTGAAATTTAAGTCTTTGATGACCATCAATTGCCAAAATATCTGGATTAGATTGGCTTTTATGAATTCTAATAATATCGTTCAATCCATCTACTCTTTCCAGAATTTCAACGATTGATTGAATGGCGTATTTTTTCATAAATTTAATACTATTTGAATTAATAATTACCACCAAGACAACAAGTTACCAATTCAAAAAAATATAATATAACTCTTTGTGTCTTAGTGACTTGGTGGCACTTATTTTTATCAATGCCCCTTCCCTCCACCTTTCACCACTTCCTTATCAAAATCAATGCCTTGTTTTCGCAGAACACTTTGCACAATAATTCCGAAAATGAATAGGTAGGCAAAACAAGCCGCCGCCAATAAATACGATTGCTGAATACCAAATGAATCGGATAATTTACCTTGAACCACGGGAATAATTGAACCGCCCAAAATCATCATAATCAAAAACGCAGCTCCCTGATTGGTGAATTTACCTAAACCTGCTGTTCCCAAAGAGAAAATGCTGGGCCACAAAACTGAGCAGAATAATCCGCCTGAAATTAAGGCAAATAAGGCAACTTTACCCGTTGTCATTACGCCAATAATTGTCATAGTTGCTCCCAAAGCTGTGAAAATTAGTAATAATCTGACAGGCTTTTCTTTACTGGCAAAATAGGCTAAAATCATTACTAAAATGAAAGCTGAATAAGGCAATAAATCCCATACATATCCGCTATACAAGGAATTTGCAATCAAAACTACCGCAAAAGCCACGAAGGGAACAACCACAATCAATACCTTTTTGAGTGATGCAGAAGGGTTAAAATTACTGATTGAAGCCGTCCAACGACCAATCATCATACTTCCCCAAAATAAGGAAACAAATTTTGAAATTTGGGACGCATCCAAGCCTTCGGTTTCTTTCAAATATTCTCCTAAATTTGAACCAATCGTTACCTCCACACCCACATACACGAAGATGGCGGTCATGCCTAAAATGGCTTGTGGATAACTCAAAACGGATTTTGCATTTTCGATTGCCCCTGATTTTGTTACAATTGAATAAATGATATAGCCCACGATTAAAATTACCATTAAAATAAAGGTAAACATAATGGCAGTTTCAATAGAGAAAGCCACGGCAACTCCAACGCATAGAGCCAAGAAAGCGAGTGGTAATCCGATGACTTCGTTGCTTACTTGCACATCTTCATCATTGGTAATTTGTGGCAATTTTGAACGCCAAAAGAACAATGCCATTAAGGCAAAAAGTACACCCAGACACAAATAGGGTATTTTAACGTCTTC
>JAYUIP010000049.1:0-1142 GCA_043765945.1 Arcicella sp. | reverse complement strand
TTTCAAATTGGGCATAGTTATTTCTCAAATTTTACGGAAGGTGACGATGTACAGAAGTGGTATAATCGTACCATAAATCTTGAAATTGCTCCACTTTTAGAAGAATATTGGTTCGATAATGAAACCAAAGCACAAACCGAAATCAGGAAATTGTTAGAACCATGATTCCCATTAAAAATATCTATTACCTCCTCTCCTACGCTTGGAATAAATTGGGGGAAAGTGACTTGATTGATGTCTCTGCGGAAGATGAATCTGACTTGCTGAATCTGTTGTCAAGCGTGCTTTTGAACGGAACAAAAACGCTTTTGAAACGAGGCATTGACAAGCAATATATCACTGAAAATGAAGTTTATAAAGGTATTAAAGGAATGGTAAATATTACAGATTCACTTCGTAAAAATCTATTCTCAAAAGGACTTTCAGTTTGTGAATTTGATGAACTTTCTGCGAATATTTTACCAAATCAAATTCTGAAAACTACGCTTCAAAATCTTACCCAAGTCCAAGGTCTTTCTCCTACTTTAAAACACGAAATCAGAACAATTATTTATCGTTTGAATGAGGTAAATGAAATCGTTTTGACAGATACTATTTTTCATCAAGTCCAAATCAATCGAAATAATTCACTTTATGCTTTTTTGCTGAATATCAGCGAGTTAATTCATCAAAATCTTTTAATCAATGAAGAAACGGGTCATTTTCAATTTAAAGATTTTCTAAGAGATGAACGACAAATGGCGAGACTTTTTGAAGAATTCATTCGTAATTTTTATAAAATAGAAGTTCCAGAAGCAAAGGTTTTTAGAGAAGATTTACATTGGAAAATGGCAGGAGAAACGCACCAATTTCTGCCCAAAATGCAAACCGATATTTCCATCAAAATCAATGACAGAAAATTGATTATTGATGCAAAATATTACAAAGAAACCTTACAGAAATACTATGATTCCGAGAAGATTCATTCGCAAAATTTATATCAAATATTTGCTTACCTAAAAAATCAAGAAAATGAATTGGCAGAAGGGATTTTGATTTATCCAACGATTCAAAAATCTTTGAGTCTTGCCTATACGCATGAAGGGCATACGATTAGGATTGAGACGTTGAATTTGAATCAAGATTGGCGTGGAGTGAAGGCG
>JAYUIP010000048.1:0-1142 GCA_043765945.1 Arcicella sp. | reverse complement strand
TTTTTTCATGGCTTTTTTGATTTAATTTGGAAGTTTTAACGATTAATTTTTTACGATTTTTAATACATTTATTCTGTTCTAAGAGATTTCACAGGATTTGCCATTGCCGCACGAATCGACTGATAACTCACTGTCAATAAAGCAATTACAATTGCCACAAATCCTGCCAAAGCAAAAATCCACCATGAAATTTCCACTCTATAAGCAAAATCTTGTAGCCATTTATTCATTGCCCAATACGCAATGGGTGAAGCAATTACAATACCCAAAATTACTAATTTGAAGAAGTCTTTTGAGAGTAAATTAACGATTTGTGTCACTGATGCACCTAAGACTTTTCTAATGCCAATTTCCTTGGTGCGAGCCTCCGCCGTAAAGGTTGCCAAACCAAAAAGACCCAAGCAAGCAATAAAAATTGCCAGCATAGAAGCACTTGTGAATATGTTACCAAACTGCAATTCAGACTTGTATTGTTTATTAAAATTCTCATCGGCAAAGAAAAAATCGAAAGGATTATTGGGAAAAGATTGTTTGTAAAGTGCCTCTAAATTTCCCATTTTTGTTTGAACATTATCTGCCGTAAGCGTTATTGTAAAATAATGAATGTCTTTGGTTGGATAAAATAAAATGGGGTCAATCGGTTGGCGTAGTCCCAAATGATGATAATCTTTAAGGACACCCAAGATTTCATACTGTTTATCTTGCCAAATAACTTTCTGATTAATTGCCCTTTCGGGAGATGTAAAACCTAATTCCTTAGCGGCTTTCTCGTTGATTATTAGTTGGTTATTGAGTTCAGAACCTTTGATACAAATCTCATTGGTAAAGTCTTTTCCTGTAGCAAATTTGAGATTGAAATTACGTGCATAACGTTCATCAATTCCCATGATTGAATACATTTTTTTATCATCGCCTGGTCTTGGATTGAGTTTAGTTATGCCATAATCTGCGAAATTATACCACTTGCCTGGCACACTTCCCGTACCCGTATAATCTTTTACAAATGACTGTTGAGCTATTTGATTTTTAAATACATTTTTTCGGTTTCTATAAGTGCTATCTTTTCCTACTTCTGGTCCTATAATCACCACTTTTTGATTAATGTTCATGCCTAAGTTTTGGTTCTGCATGAAATGAATCTG
>JAYUIP010000047.1:0-1142 GCA_043765945.1 Arcicella sp. | reverse complement strand
GAAACATTAATCATCCTTTCTATTTTTGCGTAAGATTTAATTAAACCACCGAATGGAACAACGAACACTCGCAGAAAATGTGGCTTCAATGTTATTGGAAGTCAAAGCCGTCAGACTAAATCCTGACCGTCCCTTTAAATGGGCATCTGGTTGGAATTCACCAATTTATTGTGATAATCGAATCACTCTTTCTTATCCAAAAGTACGCTCCGCCATCAAAAATGGACTTGCATCAGCCGTACAAGCATATTGGAACGACGTTGATGTTATCGCTGGCGTGGCAACTGCGGGTATCGCACAGGGAGCTTTAGTGGCAGATTGGTTAGAATTACCTTTCTGTTATGTGCGTCCTGAACCTAAAAAGCATGGAATGGGTAATCAAATTGAAGGTCATATCAAGCCTGGACAAAAAGTAGTTTTAGTAGAAGATTTAGTTTCGACGGGTGGCAGTTCTCTCAAAGCCGTTGATGCTTTGCGTGAGGCGGGTGCAAATGTCTTGGGAATGGTGTCAATTTTCACTTATGGATTTGATATTTCAAGACAAAATTTTGCTGAAAAAGATTTAAAATTTTATTCATTAAGTGATTATGACACGTTGATTGGAGAAGCAGTCAAACAACGATATGTATCTGAAAGTCAATTAATTACCCTACATGAATGGAGGAAAAATCCTGCTGAATGGGGCGTTTAAATTGTTGAGTTGTTGAATTATTGATTTTACCGAAATTTCATATAGACTTGTGTGTTTGAAACATACAGGTCTTTTTTTATTTCCAAAATAAATTCCGTTATTTACTTTTCAAATCATAAAAATAATTTACCATGAAAAAAACATTTTTCTTATTATTCCTCACGATTTTAACTTCTGATATTTTTGCTCAAACGATGGGGAATGTTTCGGAGGGAAAACTTGTAAAAAGTGTCATTCTGAATAAGGATGTTCGATATACCATTTACTTGCCCGCAGGTTATGAAACCTCAGAACGAACCTATCCTGTGGTTTATTTATTACACGGTTATGGTGATGATGATACGGGTTGGTTGCAATTTGGAGAAATTAATCGTCTTGCCGACAAAGCCATTGCCGATGGCACAATTCCACCCATGATTATTGTGATGCCCGATGGTTTTGTAAGTTTTTA
>JAYUIP010000046.1:0-1142 GCA_043765945.1 Arcicella sp. | reverse complement strand
CATCGAAACATTCAGAAAATACTCTTTACCTGTCTTCAAACTTGCTTTTGGCGAAATCGTAAAGATTTTCATTTTCCCAGCCGCAATGCCTGTCAAATCCTCTATTTTGCCTTTTTCTACTTCGACTCCTTCTTCCAGAACCGACCAGTTTAAAGAAAAATTATCCAGATTTCTGAAAGAATAGGTATTTTTTACCTCCACTTGATTCAGTCCTACATTCTCTAATTTGATGTATTGATGTACTTTTTTAACTTCTAAAGCGTGTGGATGCAATTGACGCTCAGGATTTACTAACCCATTACACAAAAAGTTTTTATCAGAATTAATGTCTTTTGCACCCCAATCGCCACCGTAGCCATAGATTTTCTTTCCTGCCTTTTCAATAATTACGCCTTGATCGACCCAATCCCAGATGAAACCGCCTTGCAGATTTGGATATTTTTCAATGACATCCCAATACTCTTTGAAATTACCCACTGAATTTCCCATCGCATGAGCATATTCACACATAATATAGGGGCGGTCCTTATGCGTTTGGGCGTATTTTTCTACTTGTTCAATCTCGGGATACATTGGGCAAACGATGTCGGTATTCCATTCTAATTCTGCTCGTTCATATTGAATTGGACGAGTTGGGTCTTGTTGTTTTAACCATGTATAGGTATTATAAAAGTTCCAACCGTTACCAGCCTCGTTTCCTAATGACCAAATGATGATGGAAGGATGATTTTTATCCCGCTCAAACATTCGTTGCGTGCGTCTCATGTGCGAGTTCAAGAATACTGGATTGTTACCCAAAGTCTGCAAAAGTCCATAGCCCATTTCGTGAGATTCGATGTTTGGTTCGTCCACCACATAAAGTCCATATTCGTCGCAAAGCTCATACCAACGGGGGTGATTTGGGTAATGTGAAGTTCGTACTGCGTTGATATTCAGTGACTTCATTAGTTGAATATCTTGCACCATTCGCTCTTCCGAAATCACATGAATCGTCACGGGGTCGTGTTCATGACGGTTTACACCTTTGATGTAAATAGCTTTCCCGTTAACCAATAATTGTCCGTTTTTAATTTCAGAAGTACGAAAACCAATTTTACGTTTAATTACCTCCAAAACTCGCCCATCTTTATCCGTCATAGTCA
>JAYUIP010000045.1:0-1142 GCA_043765945.1 Arcicella sp. | reverse complement strand
GCAAAAAAGCCCTCAAAATAGTAGCTGACAAAATGAAAGCCGAAGGAAAACCCGTTATTGGTTTTGGATTAAGTTGGGGACCAAGCCGTGACGGAGAGATTTTGCCTTATCAATTATTCTCAAACGAAGCCTTTGAAATGTCTAAAAATATTCCTTTGTTAATTGGTACTACGAAAAATGAATTTACACCTTTTGCGGGTATGGCAACTTTTAATAGTACCAAAGAACAAGCCCTTGAAGTGATTAAGAAGAGATACAATACAAAAGCGGATGCGTATTTGGAGGCTGTCAAAAAAGCGTATCCAAACGATACAAAACCCTCTGATTTATTAGATATTGACTTTTCGTTCAGACCGGGGGCAGTGATTCAAGCGAATCAAAAATCGGCTTTGAGTGGTGTTGCGGCAACGTATATGTACTTATTCTCGTGGCAATCGCCCATTTTGGACGGAAAATTTAAGGCGGTGCATTGCATGGAATTACCTTTTGTATTCAACAATATTGCTCGTTGCGAAGAAATGACAGGAGGCGGAAAAGAAGCGTATGTATTAGCGGATAAAATGAGCCAATCATGGATAAACTTTGCCAGAATGGGCAATCCAAATCACGCTGGATTACCTAAATGGGAAGTATATGATGCTAAGAAAGGAACAACCATGTTTTTTGATAATACCTGCGAGATAAAATACAATCACGATGCAGATTTGTTGGAATTCGGAAGATAATAATTAGACCACGGAGGAAACCATTAGACCACAGATTTAGCGGATTAAGCGGATTTACACAGATTTTATTTAATGGTAACTTCATAAACTTTAATGAAAAAATCCGTGTAAATCTGTCAAATCCGTACAATCTGTGGTCTATTATACTCAAAAAGACTCGCTCAAATTTTGAGCGAGTCTTTTTGTATGTTCTCTGAATTGCTTCTGGATTACTCCTTTCCGCCACTCATTTCGTCTTGCCATGCTTTCAATTCATCCCATTGACCAGAAGCAGCCATGGCAGCTTGCTTTGCCCATGTTCCTGGATTGTGCGATGCGTAACGTGAACCTGCGGCATCCAAAAGTTCTTGCATTTTTTCAGTCGAAGTTTCGGCTAATTGTGCAAAAGTCATGATACCGTCATTATTAAAAATTTCA
>JAYUIP010000044.1:0-1143 GCA_043765945.1 Arcicella sp. | reverse complement strand
CAGGGAAGGTTATTAAGCCCGTTTTGGTTTAAAATATTAGACCACAGATTTGACGGATTAAACAGATTTACACGGATAAAAATTTATAAAAGCTAATTTTATATTCCCTACAAATCTGTTTAATCATTTGAACCTGTACTTTAACAATTTGACCAACCTTCCACTAAAATTTATAATACGGCAAGAATTTTCCCTCCGCAAGACTTATCTTTGTGCGTTAATTATACTCTAACTATTTCACACAAACTAATGAAGAAAATTCTCCTCTTAATCTTATTTATTTCCTCTTTTTCAACATTTGCCCAATATTCAGAAAACACTAATTTTCATCATCGAATTTTTGTGGGTACCATGTTTCCGTTGCGAGTTCATGCAGGTTATGAAATGCAATATAAACGTCTGCAAATTAATGGATTCATAGGAGTTATGTCGAAAAATTATCAAGGATTGGTATTTGATATTTTACAAAAAATAAAACCCGAATATAAGAGTGAACTCAATTATTTGAAAGATTTTGCCAATCCAAAAATTCAATTTGGGGGTGAATTAAAATTAGATATTGGTAAAGGAATTTCCATTGGAGTAGCCGCTCAAACTTTCAACGCAACCATCACAGACACCCCCAGAGGCATTACGGCGGGCATTATACCAGAAAATGTTATTTACATTGACGGTTTTTTGAGTAATCAGCCCGATGCCAGAAATATTTATGAAAATAAGCAAGTGGAAGCGTATATGAATACCATTTTGGCAGGTCCCGTTCTGGAAAAAACCTTTTGGTTAGATTCCAATAAAACGGTTTTTATCAGAACCAAATTAGCGTATTGGTTATTAGCAAGTCGTCAAAATGACCTTTCTAATCAGGATTTCACGGTTGAACAACAAATAGGCATTGATACTTTCAAACCCTTTTTTATCAGGAAAATAGATAAAATTTCATCTCAGTTTCAAGCACCAAGCATAGGGTTAGAGTTAGGATTATCATTTTAGGATTCGTTCAAAATAGGGTTTATGAATCAACAAAATTTGATTCATAAACCCTATTTTTGTAATAACATTCAATCAAATACGTTTTTGAATCGTTAGTAAACCTTATCTCAAAATTTATGAAAAATACTCTTTTATTGGTTTTATCCCTCTCCT
>JAYUIP010000043.1:0-10035 GCA_043765945.1 Arcicella sp. | reverse complement strand
CGCCACTCCAATAACGAATTGCCTCACGACGAACATCGTCAATCTTGCCAACTTCGGTTTTCACTTCCTCAATCTCTTGTTTGTATTTATCAGAAGTGACAGCATCAGGTGTTGAAATTACCGTTGCATAATCAGCAATGGTTGTGCCTGTATAAGTTTTCCAAACGCCTGCATTTGCATCAATATTGGTTGGATTTAAGGCGGCTAATTCTGTTCCGTCTCGTTCAAGATATTTTTCACAAGAAGTCATTCCAGCCATCACCAAAGTTGCTGAGAAAGTTAATTTTATAATTTTAGTAAGTATCGTTTTCATTATAATTTTGTTAAATAATGTTCAATGTTTTTTTACTTGTGAGTTGAACATTGAAAATTGGTAATTGAAAATTATTCTTTTACTTGTGTTCTTCTTTTTTTATTTCCATGCTCCCAGCATTATGATTCATATCTCCTGGACGACAAATAGGTCCACTTGGAATGTCTGCCGTTTTGTTCTTTCTGAAATCAATATACTTTGAAATCCCAACTGAAAAAGTCGTTGATTCTCCAACATTACGACCCGAAAGAATTTTTCCGCCCGTAACCATAATTTGTAAATCTTTCAAAACTGGAACTCGGTAAGCGGCTATGAAACCTACTCTTGCATAATCAAATTTATCACAAAGTCCAGGCATATCATTTCTACGAATATCAAGTGTTCCTTGCGTAATTTGTTGATCGTAAGTTGCTTCTAATTGCCAACGATACGAATAATGACCAAATTTACCCCCAAAATTAACGATGTCTGGCATCACCATTTCATTCGTAAAGTAACCTTTTCCAGCATAATACATTTCTCTATCTGCTTTCATGTTCGTACGAGCCGTATAGGTTCCATGAGCCGTTATAGCCAGATTTGCAGGTAAGGTGTAATACAAAATCCCACGGGCAAAACCAGTTTTAGATTGCGTTCCGATGGCGAAAGGAAGATAATCAGCCACGTAATTATTGGTAGGAATTGAGCCTCCGACTGAACCAATTATGGAAAGATTCTGTGCTTGGATTAAGCGATATTTAACGGACATCGTTAAATCTTGAATACCGCTCATGCCTTGTGAAGTTCCCGCAGAAGCTTTTGTGGTGATATAAGGAAGAGAAAACATCACATTAAAACGGTCTGATATTCCGTAGTTTCCCATCAAAACAACTGATTGGGTTGTGAGTGTTCCAATGTTTTTATTTTCACGATAATATGAACCCTCCCAGTATTTACTCCAAGAATCGTTCATGTACGTCAAGCCCCCGCAGAGGTTTCCTTTTGCCATAAAAATGCCATCATTCATCATTTGGGCATTGGCGAAAAAGGTGGTGAAAGTAAGCAAAGCCAATAGGCTAAATTTTGTAAATGTCTTCATGTTTTTTAAATCAATGATAGAATGAGTGATTGATATAATGAGAGAATATTTGAATAGGAAATTATTATATCATTCAATCGTTCTATCACACTATCATTGTTATTATTAAAATCTATGTGAATATGTTGCCGAGATAAAATAATCAGCAAAAGCCGCATCGCCTTGTCCTCCGTACTTCAAATCTGAATAAGAACGAGTACGATTTCTTGAGGTGGCAATTGGGACATTTAAGACAAAAGTATTTCTTGTGTTCATGTAAGAAATTCCTGGCTCCACCGAAATAATATAGCCTGGACGGCGAAATCCTTCACTTTTTCCAATAACGTCCAAAGCTGGAACTCCTTCTATACGTCCGCCAAAACTTACTGCAATACTTGCTTTTGGAATTAATGCGTAAGCCACACCTGCACGAGCAGCAAATTGGTCTGCAATTGAATGTTCTACGGTGATTGGATTTGACACATTTTCCTTAAGGATATTATTGTAAGTACTATTCGTGTTTTGAGGATTAAACAGATAAAAGGCATTATAATAAAAGGAAGCATTTTTTAAAATCCGTTGATAACCTTGAATTTCAAGATTCACGCCCCAACCGCCGTCACCTAATTGAATGGATTGGTCAACGGCTTTGGTTTGAATAAATTCCGTTCTTTCTTTCGTAACTTTATGAAAATCTCCTTGAACGTTTGAATTCCCCGTTGGTGCTTTTATGCCCAAACCCAAAGAAACATTTCCGTTCATATTCTTCATTGGGTCGAGAAGCCAATAACTCGCACCTACACGAATATCACCCAAACCAGAAGATTTTGTAGAGAAATATGGGTTCGGAGCGGTTGCTGAACCATTTCCTAAATGCTCATACTTGGAGTCACGAACATTTATGGCTAATGGAATATTTACAGAAACACTCAAACGATCGGTTACAGAATAAGTAATTCCGATGTCCAAGCCTTGTGACCAGTTCTTAACTTCGGTATCATTAATTAGACGTTGTTCTTGATATTCAGTTCCCACAAAATGACGATGTGAATAAAGGCTACGGAACCCAGTTGAAACTTGCCATTGCCCAGAACGCATCATTGAAGGGGCATTTGCACCCGTTCCAGCGGCACAACTCATGTGGCGAACTGCCACACATCCCTGAGCCGAAACATTTTGACTCGCCAATATTATTCCAAACAATAAGACGGTTAATTGTAAATTTTTATTCATTCTAAAACGTTTTTTAAATAATGTGTGAGGTTGTTGTAGTGCTTTTATTGATTTTTTCCAGAAATCAGGAAAAATGGTTAAATTGCACTACAAAGAAAATAAGTTAATTCGTAATTTCCAACTAATTGGAAAAATAATATAAAATTCCTGATTAATGGAAAACAAGTTTAGTGCCAATCTTAGAATTCTGAGAAAAAAGAATAAATTAACCTTAGAAATATTAGGGAAAACATTAGGGGTCAGCAAGAGTGCGTTGTCAGATTACGAAAACAATCATACCTTCCCATCTTTGGATGTTTGTGAAGCAATTTGTCAGTATTTTGGAATAAACTTAGACGATTTGCAAAATTTCGATTATTCGGAAATGTCCTTGGAAGAAATTAAAGAAAGTGCTTTAAATAGGATTTCGGATAGAAAAAATAATGACAAAAATGATTTTAGCGACCCTTCAAAACAATTAGAGTTTCAGAATAAGTTGTTATCTCAGCAAGTTCAAGGTTTAGAAATTCAATTGCAATTGGTGAGGCAATTAACAGAAAGTAAAATTTCTGAAATAAAATCATTGCAAATTCAAATTAGGCTTTTGGAGGAGAAGTTAGTTTTGTAGGTATGAGGTATAACCTATTGAGATGTTTAAACATGAATTTCACAAATCAAATTACTTAAATCCAAAACTTCTTAATTACGACCTCATACCTCAAAAAATCACAAATACCACCAGGACTGCAAATCGTCCCAATTCAAATTAACATAAACATTAAGTTGTAATAAATTCAAATTACGAATTTCTAATTGTCGATTTCTGACTAAGGCTTGATAACAGTATCCTAACTCAACTCGTGCTTTGCCTAAATTGTAGCCTCCTGCCAAATGTACCCAATCTTCTGAACAACCAGTTTCACCAAAAACACCATTTTTTGAACTAACTGGACCATTATTTGCCCCTTCCAAATACCAAAATGCTTCGTTGGATGCCGATAAATAAAACCCTTTTCTGGTTTCTTTAGGATTATAAAATGGGAGTGTGAAGTAAGTTTGATACCTTAAAATAGAAGCATTATCCACAATATTCGTTTTGAGATTGGTTGGCTCACGATACTCAAATCTAAGTCGATGATTAAAGATAACTTTTTTAAAATTATGCAAATAACTCATTTGTCCAAGATACCGATTCTCAATCTCTTTCAAACCAAAAATGTTGTGGTTTCCATATCCGTAGCCCAAACCTGCGGTAAAATGTTTGTTAAATTTCTGGATAAGCAATGCCTGAGCCACGAAATGAAGTTGTCCGCTTGGAAATTCTTTGTTACCAATTTTCTCGGTTAAAGACGAAATAGAACTAACGTTCAAATTATAGCCAAAGCCTTTATAAAAATTGCCCGTTTGATAATAATTAGGACTAAATCCTTCTAAATTAAGCTCTTGGGCTTTAATTTGAAAAGATAAAAAAGTGATTACCAGTAAGGAAAGTGGTCTCATATAAATACAAAAAAAGAAAGCCATCTTTGACTTTTTGATTTTCGCAAATTCTATGCCGTTTATTCATTCTATAAAGTCGAAGACTCATTCATATTCTGCCCTTTTCTATTTTCTTCACTGGTTTTTCTAATATCAGCAACAAAATTTTTCGTTACTTCCAAATCCTCCTCATTTCCAGAAAGTTTCTTTACTAAATTTAATAAGTAAGTTTGAGTTTGTTGTATAACATCAAGCGTCACTTGATTTTGGGCAATTTGTTTTTGATTCCGAACAATATTCATCTGATTATTCACAATAATTTCTTGATTCCGAATAATAGTCGATTGATTCTGAATCACCATCTCATGATTATCAGCATTTTGTCGCTGATTTTGAATCATAATGTCATAATTATCCACAATCCGACCTTGAATTCCTTTCAAAAAATCCTGTTCATCCACTAGTTTTTGTAATACTTCATCAAAATTTTTCATTGCCTAATTTTGTAAACTGTTTTATTCCTAAATTTGTAAGTAGCACTTACCGAGTAGTAAAATAACACAAAAACTTTATGCAATCCAATATTGAACCTCAAACAAGAATTCCTTGGATATATCTAATTTTCCTAACGATTGTTTTGTTTGGTTGGTTTTGTTATATGTTTCAAAATGATAGTTTTGAAATTTATACTCGTCAATGGGCAACCGTGATTACGATGGTTTTTGGGTCTTTCATCGCTGGAGCAAGTCCAGAAGGAAGTGCCGCCGTTGCTTATCCCATTTTTACTTTAATTTTAAAAATTGAACCTGCCATTGCCCGTAATTTTGCCTTTGCCATCCAGAGCATTGGCATGACTTCTGCAAGTTTATTAATCATAGGAATGCGTTTAAAAGTGGACTGGAATTATATCATTTTCGTAACGATTGGGGGTGTAGTTGGCTTATTTTTAGGGACTTACTACGTTGTTCCTTATATTTCACCCGTTCAAGCAAAGTTATTTTTTGTATCGCTTTATTTAAGTTTTGGGATTGCTTTATGGTTACAAAATCGCCGTCCACAACGGAAAGTTTTTGACAAAATTGAAAATTTTAAGAATTCAGATAAAGGAAGATTAATTATTTTTGGATTGGTTGGGGGAATTATTTCGTCCATTTTTGGAACGGGAATTAATATTTTCACTTTCTGTTTAATGACCATTTATTATCGAGTAAGTGAAAAAATTGCCACGCCTTCGTCCGTAATCATCATGACGATTGAAACGATTTTGGGGCTTTTTATTCATACCCAATTAATCAATGATTTTCAACCCGAAGCCTTTGAAATTTGGTTGGCTTGTGTGCCATTTGTGGCTGTGTTTGCTCCGTTGGGGGCTTTTGTGATTAGCAAAATGCCCAGAAGAGAAATTGCAACTTTGCTTTATTGGATATTAATCATTCAATTTTTTGGAGCCATGATTGTGATTAAACCCTCGCTAATTCAGTTTGCTTTGTGTATGTTAGTATTGGCTTCGGGCATAGGATTGTTCGGATATTTGGCAAAAGTGCGGAAGATTTAGCTTTTATACCCAATCAATTCCTTTTTTCAATAAACTCAAAGTCTTCTCTTCCTCTGAACCTTGCTCCGCATGATAGTCATAAACCCAATTTGCAACAGGTGGCATCGACATTAAAATTGATTCCGTTCTGCCGTTAGTTTCAAGTCCAAATTTTGTTCCACGGTCATGCACTAAATTGAACTCAACGTATCTTCCACGTCTAAGCATTTGGAATGTTTTTTCATTTTCTGTATAAGGTAAATCTTTATTTTTCTTCATAAAATGCGTATAAATCGGAGCAAAAGATTCTCCAATTTCTTTCACAAAATCAAATAATTGTTCCTTGTTTCGTGTCTCATTGGTTTTCTGATAGTCAAAAAATATGCCACCAATTCCACGGGTTTCGTTACGGTGCGTATTGAAAAAATAATCATCCGCCCAAGTTTTAAATTTTGGGTAATATGCCTCATTGTGCTTATGACAAGCACTTTTTAGATAATTATGAAACCAAACTGCATCTTCTTCAACCACATAATGGGGCGTTAAATCAATGCCACCACCAAACCAAAAATTACCGTTCGACATTTCAAAATATCGCACGTTCATGTGAATAATAGGCATCATTGGACTCTGTGGATGCAAGACAATTGAAACGCCCGTGGCAAAGAAATCTACTTTTTCAGTTAGCCCCATTGAAGCCAGCATTTTTTCGTGCAAATCTCCCCAAACTGCCGAAAACATTACACCACCTTTTTCAATAATTTTGCCGTTTTTAATCACTCGACTTCGACCACCGCCACCGCCGTCACGCTCCCAGTTATCCTCATGAAACTTGCCCGTTCCATCGGCTTCTTCTAAGGCTTTACAAATACTATCTTGTAGTTCTTGAAAGTAGGTTGATATCTGTTCTTTGGTCATAAAAGCTATTATCTTGCAACCACATAGAAATATAGGTTACATAGAAAGAAATAAGTTGACGTTATTTTATTGTCGAATCAGGTTTTGCATCCGCTGGACGAATTGGAGGTAAAACAATTGAATCTGGACGCACGTACGTACTGTCGTAATATAACGTGTCGGCTCGTGGCACATACACAGGCGTACAATTAAATTCTTTGGAGATTCGCTTAGCATCCAATTTTTCAAATGGTATAGGATGATAGGCTTCCAAACCAGAGTCGTTTACAACTTTTGTCATATATCGCCCAAAAAGTGGCAAAGCTGATTTTGCCCCTTCACCATATTGCCCACTTCGGAAGTGAATGGAACGGTCGTCACCTCCAACCCAAGTTCCTGTTACTAAATTACTGGTCAAACCCATATACCAACCGTCTGAATGATTTGAGGTTGTTCCCGTTTTACCCGCAAATCTTGATTTGTAGCGGTCTTTTCCACCAAATAAATCTTTGAACGACCATAAATTTTGAGAAGTTCCACCTTGTTCTTCCAAACCACCTTCCAACATATAACGCATCAATTGAGCAGATTCTTTTCTGATTGCTGTCCGTCTTTGTGGTTCAAAAGTATGAATCGTATTTCCATTCCTGTCCTGAATTTCTACTACTAACATTGGTTCTGTAAAGGTTCCATCATTCAGAAAACAGCCATAAGCTCCCACCATTTCCAATAAAGTCACGTCATTTGAACCTAATCCAATGGACGCAACGGCAGAAATTGGGCTTTTTATTCCCATTTGTTTGGCATACCAAGCCACCGTATCTGGTCCAACTTCATCCGTCAATCTGGCAGCACAGGAGTTGATTGAACGTGCCATTGCCTTGCGTAAAGACATCGTTGAATAACTAAATCGTCCATCTGCATTTTGTGGTCGCCATATTTTTTTTTCTCCATTTTCTTCGTATTCTTTCTCGAATGGAGCATCTTTTATTTGAGAGCAAGGCGACATATCTCTGGGTCCGTCAATGGCGGCTGTATAAACAAAAGGCTTGAAGGTTGAACCTGGCTGACGGCGACTTTGACTAACGTGGTCATACTTAAAATACTGAAAATCAAGACCACCAACCCACGCTTTTATGTGTCCTGTGAATGGATCCATTGACATCATACCTGCTTGTAAGAAACGTTTATAATAAACAATTGAATCATAAGCACTCATCGTTTTTTGCTCTTCCCCTGCTCCATTTCGTGAATAAACCCACATTTTCCTTTTCACATTTTTCATATAATGCGATATAGAATCAGCATCATTCTTGAATCTTTTGGCTAAATAACGGTAATAATCGGTTCGCTTGGCAACTGTATCAACAAATCCAGCAATTTCATTGCCTTTTTCATCCGCCCAAGGATTTTTACCCGCCCATTGATTGTCAAAACTTTTCTGCAAAACTTTCATTCCTTCGTTAACAGATGTTTCTGCATAAGTTTGCATTCGAGAATCAATAGTTGTTTTAATTCTCAATCCATCACGGTATAAATCTAAATCAACATCACTGGTGTCCGCCCACTTTTCTAATGCTCTTGCAACGGCAGTTTTAAAGTAATTACTGGTGCCATCATAAGGTGTTTCTTCATTAATTTTCAAGACGATTGGCTTTTCAATAACCGATTCATATTCTTGCTTTGTCAAATAATTATACTTCATCATTCTTGATAAAACAGTGTTTCGACGGATTAAAGATTTATCGTAATTCCTTCTTGGATTATAGGTATTCGTTGCTTTTTGCATACCCACCAGAACCGCAGCTTCTTGAACGTTTAAGCTATCGGGAGAAGTGTTGAAATAAGTTTTTGCGGCTACTTTTATACCGTAAGAATTACTGCCAAAATCAACGGTATTTAGATACCACAAAATAATCTCTTCTTTGGTATAATAACGCTCTAATTTTACTGCCGTCAACCACTCTTTTGTCTTGATTACCAATGTTTTAACTCCTGGAATATACGCCAGTAAACCTTTCTTAGTAACGCCTTCTTTCTTACGGGTTTTAAACAAATTTTTGGCTAATTGTTGCGTAATTGTACTTCCTCCGCCCCGTTCACTTGCTCCCGTAATGATGCCAAAAGCAACACCAAATAATGCTCTGAAATCAATACCAGAGTGTTGATAAAAACGTGAATCTTCGGTGGCAACTAAGGCTTTTACTAAAAAAGGAGAAAGTTCATTGTAATTTTTGACAGGCGTACGATTTTCTAAGAAATATTTTCCCATTAAAACGCCATCAGCAGAATAAATTTCGGAAGATTGTGAGAGTTTAGGATTTTGGAGTTCACTAACGGAGGGCATTTCGCCCGTGAGATATAAGAAGTTCGTTTGAATACAAAAAATGTAAAATACCCCTGCGAAAACTGTCCAACCAAAGATTTTCCAATATTTCTTGATTCTATTAAAATAAACAGAATCTCTATCAATTCGTTGCACAACGGCTTCTGTAACTTTGCCTTTCGTGTCCCAGTAAGAATCTTTTACAATATCAAGTTTTTTATAAAAAGTGGCTACTTTTTCCTCTCCAAAGATTTTTACCAACAAATTATCCAATTGATACCATATCCAATGTAAGGCATTTGAAAGGTTAGTTTCAAGGTTAATCCAAAGATTTTGAATGAGTTGCTTTATTTTGTCCATCTTACGCTTTTTTGTGTATCTAAAATAATGGACAATTTACGAATAAAGTTTTAAAGTTGAAGGAGTTAAAAAAGTTATAAAGTCGAAGAGTTAAAAAGTTATAGGGTTATAAAGCCTCATCTTTGAACCCTACAACTCTTTAACCCTAAAACTCTTCAACTTCAATAACTCATTTCTTAACAAAAGTCAAAGAAGCTGAATTCATGCAAAAACGCTTACCCGTTGGTTTAGGACCATCATCAAAAACGTGTCCTAAATGTGAACCACTTTGACTATCAACAACCTCCCAACGGTCGTCCCCAACACTACCATCTCTGACTAATTTCACGGCATCTGGACTGATGGCGGCATAAAAACTGGGCCATCCCGTTCCAGAATTAAATTTACTCTTTGAACTAAACACTGGTTGAAGTGAAGCGGCAGAATAGTAAGTTCCTTTCTTATAAAAATGGTCATATTTGCCAGAAAAAGAAGGCTCTGTACCACTTTTTCGTAGAATATAATACTGTTCTTTCGTTAAATTTTCCTTCCATTGTTTGTCTGATAATTGCATTGGATAAACCGTTGAATTATCGGCAACTGATGGATTAGGAAATTTCTTAGACCCTGACTGTGCGTGGGTAATTTGGCTACTTATTATTGTCATTGCCAAAAGCAAAAATTTGATTAATTTCATGTTCTTAAATTATTAATTAATTTCAATTTGCGAAGCTCCTAAAATAGCTCCGTTTTTATTATTTTGTGCGTAAACAATTACTTTTGAAGCATTTACAGGCAATTTTAATTGAATTTCACCCTGAGCGTTGCTCACTTTTTTAGTATTGAACGACAATACCACATTGTTGTGTGCCAATTGC
>JAYUIP010000042.1:0-10042 GCA_043765945.1 Arcicella sp. | reverse complement strand
CATTGGAATACATACCTTCGAGGTAACAACTTTATCTAATTCTGAAATCTGAAAACCATCTTTAATTCCATAATTTAGTTCTAAACGTCTCCTTAGGTTTTCTAAACCAATTCCTTGTCTTTTGTTCTTATCAGAATTATGTTTAGTGAGACTCCCAGTATTTCTTACACCAAAAACTAAATTTCCTTCATTTTTATAAGCAAACACGATTACTTCACCACCCATTTTTTCTTTCCCTATACCATGCTTAACGGCATTTTCAGCTAATAATTGTAGAGACATTGGTGGAACAAGTGCCTTTAAAATTCCTTTTGAAATTTCAAAACCATAGTTAAGCCTATCTTCAAATCTAATTTTTTCGAGAGAAAGATAATCTTTTACTAAATTCAATTCCTCTTCAAAAGGAATATCTTTCAAGTCTTTGTATGTCAAAGAAATACGTAGTAAATCCGATAATTTTGTTGTTGCATCTCGTGCCATTTTAGGATCTGTTAAAGTCAATGAGCGGATGCTATTGAGAGCATTAAATAAAAAATGCGGATTCAATTGATTCTTTAAATTTTCTAATTCGGCAATTTTTAGTTGCATCTGAGCTTCCAATTTATCTCGTTCGTTTTGAATAGCAAGTTCCGCAAATCTAATTCCATGATAAAAAATAAACCATGGCATTATAAACCTAAAAGTATCAAGGCTTTGTAGTAAATAATTTGCGACACTTTCCTCATAATCCTTCAAAAAAATCTGATTAAAATCTAATATTTCACTATTGAAAACTTGGATAATTAAAGAAATAAAAATGTTAGCAAATATTGGATATGAGAGAAATTTATACACTCTCATTGCCTCAATGTTCCTATTCCTAATTATTTGACGGTAAAGATGAGTAGTTGAAATGAAGAGAGCGAAATTGAGAATCCAAGCAATCATCAAACCTGAAATATCTGCATTTAGGTAGGGTATCCTTAATGCAATATAAACTGTGTAAAATCCCCAGAAACAAAGCTGGATTATCCAATAGAGTTTATTTCTTGTCATCAGGATGGAGGTCAAATCTCTGTAAATATACCTACATCATTACGAAAATTCATAGTTTGCAATATTTATTCCATCAACGTGAAATTACAACAATAATCGTTTTTCAATACACACGCTAAATGGTGGAAAATTTTACAAAATAAGCAAACACTTGACTTAGCCGTTAATTAATTATTTTTTCAAAATATTTTGAAAAAATGTTGAAAATTTTACAAAAAAAATACCATAAATATTTTATGTTCAAAAATTTCAATAATTATTGAAATTTTTGAACATAAATAAAAGACCCAAAATGAGTCTTCTATTCGATACGTCACAAAGTAAGGATTAATTTAATAGTAGTTGGTATAAATATAATTTTGTTTCTTTTCAGGAAACACCAGATTATTTGAATAATTTAAAGAAACTCGACCAAAAGATATTTTCATCTGCTTTAATGATCGTTTCTAAAGTATTATTTGTGTTGTTAGCAAACTTTTTAAGATTTTCAACTGTCTCAGCAAATTGTTTAACGTCTGGGTCTGTTATGTCAGCCTCAATGGTCGAAACTTGTTCTAATGCTCTAATTAAAGGCTCTAATTCACGTTTTTTCCGTTCTTTAGCAATTTGCATTCCCACTTTCCAGACATCTTTTTCAGCTTCAAAAAACTCTTTGCGTTCCCCAGGTTTAAGCACTTTTTTGACAATTCCCCAATTCATTAAATCTCGCACGTTCATGTTAACATTTCCTCTCGAGATTTGTAAAGCCTCCATAATATCTTCCGTCGTCATTGGAACAGGCGAGACCAACAGGAGCGCGTGTACCTGTGCCATTGTTCGGCTAACACCCCAACTTGACCCCAACGTTCCCCATGCTTGGATTAGATGTTGCTTTGCTTCATCAAGCGTCATACATTAAATCTTGATTAATTTTGTACTAAGGTGACTGTTTAATTAAACAAACTTAAGAATTAGTTTTGAACTTTCAAAATTTTTTGAAAGTATTTTTATAATAGTTATTCTTATAAGTTGGTTTTGAAAAATTAGACCCTAAAATTGGCATAGTCTTTGGATTGTGTGAAGAGTAACGAAGAATTTTGTGTGAATAAATGCGTTTTACGGTTAGTAAAACACTTAAAATTTGGAATTTTAATATTATTATGAGTATTTTTATCATTGGAAGTTTGAATTATTTATTAATTACCAAGAGTTAAGTTACTGATTTACAATACTTACCGCTGATTCACCTTCTGAGTACTCACAAATCCTTACTTGAAAATCATGAGAAAAATCTTGCTTATCCTCAGCGTTCTTTCGCTGGCAGGCTGCCAAAAAAATGTGTATTTAACGGGTTCGTTGATGCACCAACTTCAAGAAAATGAACTTGATTTAACCCGAATTCAATACTATAACGACAATCCGCTCTACCTTGAACGTGAAGTACCTTCCTCAGATGCCAATATTAAATCTGGAAAAGTGATCTTTAAGAATGGACGATACATCAACCGTATTTCCTTAGAAAAAGGAACGCCTGGAAAATTGCAAAAAGAAGATGTTGGTCATTTATTATTATCATTTGAAAACGGTAAAGAAGACAACGCCCTTCATTTTGGACCTGTTGCGGGTGAAAAAGGCGAATTCTTTTATCAATTAGTAGATTCACAAGGAAACACTGCGTTTTCAAGATTGGATTACGAAGGAAATAAATATTTAGTGATATACAAAAAACCCCGTATTAGAATTATGCTTTCAAAAAGCGTATTGAATAATTTAAAAATCAAGGTTCGTAAGATGAAGGGGAATAAGGTTAAGTAAGTTGTTAAGTTGTAAGTTGTTAAGGACAGCATTGCTTGAAGTAATGTTGTCCTTTTTTGTTATTTCGGGGATAAGATTTATGTCTATCATGGCACGATAACTTAAAACTTAACAACTTAAAACTTAACACCTCCCTCCCACTTTGGAATGATATTTGTTATCAATCAGATACGCATATCTCCGCTCTTCCGCCCGAAGTAAGTATTAATAACAACCATCATTTTTTCATGAAAAACCTTCACAAGCACATCTTGGGTCTGGGAATTACGTGTACATCTTTGGCAGCGATGGCATTCGTGACCTTGCCCAAGCAACCCACGGGTATTCTTAACTCTTTGAATTTAGCTTCGGCTAAATCTGAACTCAATTTTTTAGATTCTTTTACAAAAGAACCCGAAAAGAAAACGAGCGATAATTCAACGCTTAAAAGCACACTAAAAGGACGTGTTCAGACCACTTCAAATTTAACAATCGGGTTAACGGCTGTTGCAGCAGAGCAAAACGTTCAACTAATATGGATGACCCCAAAAGGGCATAATAGCCGTAAATTTATTATTCAACGGAGTAAAGATTCTGAGAAGTTTTATGACATTGCCGAAGTAAAACCTTCTCAAAATGAAGAATTCAACACTTTTATGGACGAAAGTCCTTCGGGCGGGTTCATAAATCATTATCGGGTAATCGAATTTGATTCCGAGCGAAATATGCACGTATATTCACCGATGGCAGTGGAAGTGAGTGCCGTTAATGGCGAATCATTTGGAGTTACGCTTCACACCTCAGAAGAAGGTGAAATGATTAGAGTAAAGATGGAAAATGTCAAAGAAAATGATGTTTTACTAAGCACGGTTTCGGGCATGGGTGTTCCTTGTGATGCCGTTCAAAAGAACAAAAATGAAGTGATTTTATTACCAACTTATCCCCTTTCAGCGGGTGAATATATTGTAAAAGTAAGGGATGTAAAAGACGAAAAACGCTTCAAAGTTCAGTTTAAAAAATCAGATAAGATGTTCTGAAATAGTTAATAGAGAATAGTTGTTGAATAGTAATTAATAGACGAGTGCAGATTCAACTATTAATTATTCTCTGTTAACTATTCTCTTTTTTATTAGTATGCTTGCATAACAAATTATTATTCATCAATTTTGTATTGTTATGCAGTGCATAATAATTTTATTTTGATTAGAATAATCTCATGAAAGCAGACAAAACCGTTGATTATCATATAAAATCTGGCTGGCACGCCATTAGTCGAATGTATAATTCGTATGCCGCACCCTTCGATATGACGATGGCAATTGGTTACGTTTTGTTGAATATTGATAAGAAAAAAGGTACTCCTGCCACCAAAATTGCTCCTGCGTTGGGTTTAGAAGCACGAAGTTTAACAAGAATGCTAAAATCGCTGGAAGATAAAAAGTGGATAAGAAGAGAGATTGATGAAGACGACCGCAGAGTTGTAAACGTATTTTTAACCGAAGAAGGCAAACGAAAAAGAGACTTTGCTCGTCAAGGAGTAATTTTGTTTAACGATGCCATTTATGAAAAAATTGGCGAAGAAAAACTTAATATTTTCTTTGAAGTAATGCAAAATATCAATGAAATTGTGAACAACGATACAGCAAATTATAAAGCAGAAAATTTAATGGAAGAATCATTGGCTGAATAAAAACTACAGTTTATGGATTTTAAAAATATTTTAAATGTTATGCTTGCATAGCATTTTTTTATTTGTGTATCTTTACAAAAAATTAGTATGCTTGCATAACAATTTTTTATTAAATGAGTAGTTTATTATTTGTAAATACCTCATAATCAGTATTTTAAATCACAAAGTCATGACAATTACAGAAAACAAGGCTTCAATTAAAGGAGGCGAATTTTTAATTAAAGATATTAATGCTTGGGATATTTTTATTCCCGAAGAATTCACCGAAGAACAGAAAATGATTTCTCAAACTTGTTTGGATTTCCTTCGCACGGAGGTTCATCCACGGTTAGACGATATTGATTATGCCAAAAATACTGATTTGATGGTGGAATTGATGGATAAAGCGGGTGAGTTAGGTTTGCTGGGAACTGCCATTCCAGAAGAATATGGTGGGTTTGGCATGAACTTCAACACTTCAATGTTAGTGGCAGAGGCTTGTGGTGGTGGACACTCATTCTCGGTGGCATATTCAGCTCATACAGGAATCGGAACATTGCCAATTTTATACTACGGAAACGAAGAACAGAAATCAAAATATTTGCCAAAACTTGCTTCTGGTGAGTGGAAAGCGGCTTATTGCTTAACGGAACCAGATTCAGGTTCGGATGCAAACTCAGGAAAAACGAAGGCAGTTTTGTCGGAAGATGGGAAGAATTTCATCATCAACGGACAAAAAATGTGGATAACAAATGCTGGTTTTGCCGACCTTTTCATCGTTTTTGCCAAGATTGATTCAGACAAATCTTTATCAGCATTTATTGTTGAAAAATCTTTTGGCGGAATAACGATGAATGAGGAAGAACGCAAGATGGGAATTAAGGGTTCTTCAACTCGTCAAGTGTTTTTTACGGATTGCGTGGTTCCCGTTGAAAATCAATTATTTACTCGTGAAGGCGGATTTAAGATTGCGGTAAATATTTTGAATATTGGTCGTATTAAATTGGCTTCGGCGGTTTTGGGTGCTTGTAAGGGCGTTATTTCACAATCGGTAATTTATTCGAACGAGCGTAAACAATTTAATACTGCCATCAGTAATTTTGGAGCAATTAAACATAAAATTGCTGAAATGACTGCAAAAGTATTTGCCTCAGAATCAGCGTGTTATCGTGCAGGACAAAATATTGATGATGCCATTGAAGACCTTTTGGCGGGTGGTATGGAATCGGCACAGGCAAAATTGAAAGGTGTTGAACAATTTGCGATTGAATGTGCCATGTTGAAAGTTCACGGTTCGGAAGTGCTGGATTATGTAACGGATGAAGGTGTTCAGATTTACGGAGGAATGGGTTATTCAGCGGAAGCACCGATGGACAGAGCCTATCGTGATGCAAGAATTAACCGTATTTTTGAAGGTACGAATGAGATAAATCGTTTGCTTTCGGTGGGTACGATTGTGAAGCGTGCCATGAAAGGCGAATTGAATTTGATGCCTGCGGCAATGGCAGTTGGCAAAGAAATCATGGCAATTCCAGATTTTAATTCGGAAGAAGAGGACGGAATTTTGATGGCTGAAAAGAAAGTTGTGAAAAATTTAAAGAAAGCTACGTTGATGATTGCAGGTGCGACTTTGCAGAAATTCATGATGACTTTCGAACATGAGCAAGAGATTATTATGAACTTGGCAGATATGATGATTGAGCTTTACGTAGCAGAATCGGCATTATTAAGAGTTGAAAAATTGATTGGTGTGCGTGGAGAAGCGGCTTGCGAATTACAGAAAGATGCTGCCATGATTTATTTACACACGGCAGTTGATAAAGTAAATACAGCAGGAAAAACAGCTATCACCAGTTTTGCGGAAGGTGACGAGTTGAGAGTGATGTTGATGGGCTTGAAACGCTTTACAAAAATAGAACCAATGAATTTGAAAGATGCCCGCCGACGCATTGCGGAGGCATCAATTGAGAAAAATGGTTACTTGTTTTAAAGTACAATTTTGGTTTAGCAGACAAAAGAGAGGCGGATTTTCTGTCTCTCTTTTTTATGGAGAATTTCCAGGGTCTGTACCAAAATACGACCGTTCAAAACAATATTGCTAAAAAAACTTTTTGAAAAAGAAAAAATAACTATATTTGAGAAGTTCAAAATCTACTCACAAATGGCAATTAGTTTAGTAAAAGGACAAAAAATTGATATTGGTTTATCTAAAATTAGTGTCGGTTTGGGTTGGAATCCCAATGAAGGAACGGGACATAATTTTGACTTGGATGCTTCAGCGTTTATGATTGATGCCAATCGAATTATACCAGCGGATGAATATTTTGTATTTTACGGAAATACGGACTCCCCCGATGGAGCTTTGCATCACACAGGCGACGACCCAACGGGCGGAAATAGTGCCGATGGAGACGATGAAACAATTGAGGTGGATTTGTCTAAAATTAATGATGATATTCAAGAAATTTTGTTCGTTGTAACGATTCATGATGCCACCGCTCGCAAACAAAACTTTGGACAAGTTAGAAATTCATACATCAGGATTTTGGATGATTCTTCCAATCAAGAAATTGCCAAATATGAATTGGGCGAAGATTTTTCTATTGAAACGGGCGTGGAATTTGGCAGACTTTACAAAAGAGATAATAACTGGAAATTTGAAGCTTCGGGCATTGGTTATAAAGAGGATTTAGCTTTCTTTTTATCCAAATATTTTCAAGGGCATATTATTAAATAACTACTTGAAAGTCAAATGGTTAATTGAATCATTACACCGATTATTACCTCCATGAAAACATACAAACATTACTCTTTTGACTTTTGGTTAACCCTTATTAAATCCAATCCTGTTTTCAAAAAAGAGAGAGCATTATTTTTTTATAAGCATTTGAATGCTGCCGATAAATCGTTGGAAGAAGTAGAATTAATTTTTCGTAAGGTTGATTTAATGAGTAATGCCATCAATCAAAAGTCTGGGGGTAATCTCAAAGCCGAAGAGATGTATTTGATGGTTATTTACGAAATGAATGGGTCAAATTCTACTTTTGAAAACCTTAATATCGCATGGTTATTACAAGAAATGGAACAGCTTTTCTTCCAATATATTCCCACAATTTACAACTCCAAAACGCTTTCAACGTTACATAAACTTAAAGAAATTCCTGATGTTTCCATGAGCATTTTAAGTAATACCGCTTTTATCAAAGGTTCAACTTTAAGGGTTGTGTTGGAAAGATTGGAAATGGCTCACTTTTTTGATTTTCAATTGTATTCTGATGAAGTGAATATATCGAAACCCAACTATGAATTCTTTGCGTTGATGATTGAAAAAATTTACCATAAAAGACCGCATGATAATTTAACTTTCGATGACGTTATTCACGTGGGTGACAACGAAATTGCGGACATTAAAGGAGCTAATGACTTCGGAATCAATAGTTTCCTAATTAATTCAAATAATAAAGCGATTAATGATTTACTGAAATGATGCAACAGACCTATTCATTACATAAAATTGAAAGTGAAGATAATTTTGGATTTAGTCCAGAAAAATACAGTAAATTCAAATACGGTGATGATTCAATTGCCAAGGAATTTGGCAATGCTTTGGCGGAAGGGTTTATCGAAAACTATCTGGCAAAAAACCCTATTCTTAAACAAATAGTAGTCATTTCCAGTCCTTACGCTTTTATCCCGACGGCAACATTTGGCATGAAAAATTACTTTATTTTTCGGTTGAATAGATGGTTAGCGGAAAACGATTTGCCCGTTGTTCAGGAAACTAAAGTAACTCGCAGTATTACTTACAAAGAAGATTATGGGGAATTGGACGAAGCCCAAAGATTGAATTTGATTGGCAATGATACGTTTCAAATTGACCGAGAGTTTTTGAAAGATAAAGTGTTGATTTTTTTGGATGATATCCGCATTACGGGTAGTCATGAGAGGATGATTACGAAGATGTTGAAAGAATATCACTTAGAAAATGAAACGCATCTTTTATATTTTGCCGAATTAATTAACCGAAATATTCACCCAAATATTGAGAATTTTTTAAATTATTATCACGTAAAGTCCATCTTTGATTTAGACGCTATCATCAAAAATGAAAAGTTTTCGGTTAATACCAGAATTGTGAAATATCTTTTGAATAGTGAGCCTAATTTATTCCAAATATTCATTCAAAATCATTCAGATTCCTTTCTTGAATTGTTGTATAATATGGCGATTGGGAACAGTTATCACACAATTGAGGCGTATCAGGAGAATTTGAAAATACTCAGAACACAGATTTTAATGATTACTCAAATTCAAAATATGGAAGTTTAATGGTTTCATTTTTTCATAAAATAGTCGATGTATTGGAAGAGTTAAAAATTCCTTACATGTTATCTGGTAGTGTTGCAATGGGTGTTTATATTTTACCCAGAGCTACCAGAGATTTTGATTTTGTTGTTCATTTAGAACCTCGGCACATAGATAGTTTTGTGTATAATTTTCAAGAAGGATATTATTGTAATATTGATGCCATCAAGGATGCGGTAAAATATCAGAGTTTGTTTAATATAATAGACCATTCATCTGGATATAAAGCTGATTTCGTAATTTTGAAAAATCAAGAATTTCGTCAAATTGAGTTTGAGCGTAAAGTCAAAATGGAATATTTTGATAAATTTGTTTATTTAGTTTCAGTAGAAGATTTATTGTTATCAAAAATCATTTGGATACAAGATTTACAATCTTCAATACAAATGGAAGACATAAAAAACCTATGTCAGGTAGAATCAATAGATTGGTTATATGTCAATGAATGGATACATAAACTAAATCTTAATACGTTTAATTTAATTAAAAAATGACCGATACCCCTCAATATATAAAGGATTTACAACTAAAAATTTGGTTGTCCAAAACTCCGATGGAAAGATTATATCAATCAATGAAAGATAATGAAGACCTTATGACTTTTTGGAAGGTTATTAAACCTGTGCATGAAAATAAAAAATACGGTCTATAATTTCTAAACAATCAAAATAACAAAATAACATGGCAATTAACTTACAAAAAGGGCAACGAGAATCCATCAACGCACCAAAATTCACGGTGGGGTTGGGTTGGGATACTAACAGTTCTTCCACGGGTACGGCTTTCGATTTGGATGCTTCCGTTTTCGTGATGGGAGATAACAAAAAGATTCTTAGTGATAGTCATTTTGTGTTCTATAATAACCCAAAAACACCCGATGGTGCGGTTGAACATACTGGTGATAATCTTACGGGTGATGGCGATGGTGACGATGAGCAAATACAAGTGGATTTATCAAAAATTGATGCCAATGCCTCAGAAATTTGTATTGTCGTGACGATTCACGAAGCGGAAAGTAGAAAGCAAAATTTTGGACAAGTTCGTAATTCTTACATCAGAATTTTTGATTCAAATTCTAATGCCGAATTGCTCAAATATGAGTTAGAAGAAGACTTTTCGATTGAAACTGCCATTGAATTTGGTCGGATTTATAAGCGTGGTACGGATTGGAAATTTGAGGCGGTTGGCACGGGAATGAAG
>JAYUIP010000041.1:0-1146 GCA_043765945.1 Arcicella sp. | reverse complement strand
AAGGCAAAATCGTAGAAAACGGCTCACACGACGAATTGTTGGAACACAAAGGATTATACTATGCGATGTGGAGACAACAGGTTGGGGAGAAGGATTTGGTTGAGGTGGAGTAGTGGGGACAATTTGTTCATTTTGGATAGCTATTTTAACCATAAAAATGAACAAATTTTACTAAGCTGGAATCTCTTCCAGATCATAATATGTAATAGACAAATTTTGTATTTGACTATATGGAATCAAAAGTTTACTAATATTGAAATGGTATTCAGTATGAGTAGGCTTCTGCATTTCCCTTTCTAAAGAATCACAACTCCTATTGATAATTTTTCTTTTTACTTTTTTGAGCTCTACCATCTCCAATTGTCCTTCTTTTCCAAGCCAATAATCAGTTAGGAATCCAGTATAAACTACAAATGTGTCGTCAATGCTTACACAAACGTTTACATATTTATAAATTTCATCTTCTTTTTTTCGAGCAAATGATTTACCAGAAAAAATATAATTCCATTCATTGTCAAATTTAAAAATTAGCATTTTTTCGTCAATTCTTCGAGTAAGAATAATGTACATTGATATTCTGCCTGTGAGAAAGCAAAATGTACAAAGCAAAAAACTGTAAAGGAATATTTGTGTGATACTTTTCCCGATTGATACAAAGGTATTCGGGTCAGGAGCTGTTAAAAGTTTACCAATTATTTCAAAATCAACATAGTATTTAGAGATGAAAATGTTTACGAAAATTAATCCTAAACATTGAAACAGTACTCCAACTCCGATTGTAAATACAATTTCAGAAAAATTACTGGCTCTTAAATGATAATTTGAAAACTCAGAAGATAAATAAGCCCGACGAAAGAATCCGCCAGGTAGTATTATTAATATGATAATCAGGGCAAATCCAAATGTTATGTTCATCATTGAATCATAGATTGAGTTTCGCCAAGTCTAACCAATTTATAAGACTTTTCTTTTATTGTTATATTAGGAGGAGTTTCACCGTGCTTGTCCTTATCAATTGCAAAAAGTAATTGTTGAGATAAAGAATTATCAGCTAAAATTTCCCTTGATTGCTCTCCGAACACAGCAAAGCCATAGTCAAGTGAACCAGACAATAAAAGCACAATTTTTTTAATTACCTTTGACATT
>JAYUIP010000040.1:0-1146 GCA_043765945.1 Arcicella sp. | reverse complement strand
ACAACTCTGTAATGCTTTGGGAAGTTTTGATATTGTCAAACGAATTGATGAAATGGCGGCTGAATTAGCTTCTCTACTTGGACCAGTGAATCAACTTTTAGAAGAAGGAACATTAAAAGGAGAGGGTATTCGGTTAGAAAACGAAGAACTGGTTGTTCCTGGCGTAGTGACAGAATAATTAAGCCAATCCACAATATTTTTGAGAGAGCAAATTAATCGGGGATGCCTAATCTTCGACTGCCCAAGGTGGGATTAGTTGAAATGATGCGTGAGGCGGCCGCCGCTGCGGTTGATTCGTGGGTTAATTATTCGAGTGAATTTAGAGAGGGAATTGGTCGAAATACAGAACATGAAGCCCTTAAATATGCCGCTCTCATGGGAAGTGCTTGCAATATTTCTTTGGCAGATTTAGCCGCTTCGGCGGTCCGATCGTTCGTCCGATTTAGATTATCAGTCCCTCTGGTGGGTAGCCAACAATTATTTTAATGATGAAAATCTCAGAAGTGCCAATACCAAATTGGTGAATTTTCATCATAAACAGTGGCTGTGTGGCTATTGGAGTAATGGAACGTTGCCTTCTTCGGATGGTCAGCGTTTCCCGACCTCTGGAAATATTCGTAACGCCAAAGCGGTAACTAAGTATTTTGGCTATGGCAGAGGCGTTACTTTCTACTCTTATGTTTCTGACCAATATTCACAATATGGTGGTAAAGTAATTGCTACCACCGAAAGAGATGCTACCTATGTATTGGATGAAGCATTGGCAAATGGAACCGACTTGGAGATTATGGAGCATACCACCGACACCCACGGCTACACGGATTTACTTTTTGCACTCTTCAATTTGGTTGGTAAGCAATTAATCTCTCGATTAAGAGACCTTTGGTCTCAAAGGCTCTGCAAAATCAAATCCAGTTTACACCCTGAATATGATAAATTAGAATATCCAGCTCTAAGATTTACCGGTACGGTCAATATTGATTACCTTAAAAAACACGCTCAGGAACTGCAAAGAGTGGGAGCATCATTAATGACAGGAACGGTAACTGCCTCATTATTAATGAGTAAGATACAATCTTATCCGAGGCAAAATAACTTGATGTACGTGTTATTAAGTTATGGACAATTAGAAAAAACCATTTTTAT
>JAYUIP010000039.1:0-10064 GCA_043765945.1 Arcicella sp. | reverse complement strand
TAGATAATCCAATCCGTACATCAAAATACAACCTTTACGATAGTGATGTAAACCGTGTATATGGTAACATGGCAATTAGTTATGATGTAGCCCCATGGTTGAATATTTTAGCAAAAGGTGGTATCAACACGTATGCTGAAACACGTCATAATGTTGTTCGTCCTGGTGGTGTTGCCCTTCCTCAAGGTTTAGTTTCTATCAGTAATTTGAATAATACTGAACAAGATTTCACTTTCTTAGCTACTTTCGACAAGGATATTAATGAGAAAATCGGAATGAAGTTTATGGCTGGTTTTAATGCCAACGAACGTAAATTCAATAGGTTTACTTCTGTTAACAACGAAGTTATTGATGCGAATTTGTTGATTTTAGGAGCAACGAACAAGCAATCATCCCTTGAGCAGAATAGAAAACAACGCTTATACGGTATTTTTGGAGAATTGTCTTTATCATACAATAACTATGCTTTCTTAACGGCAAGTTTACGTAATGACCACTCTTCAACGTTACCAACAAATAATAACAGTTATTATTATCCAGCTGTAACGGGGTCATTAGTATTCACAGAGGCTTTGAACTTACCAAAAACAATTATAAATTTTGGTAAAGTAAGAGCGAACTTTGCAACAGTTGGAAAGGATGCACCTCCGTATTTGACTTCAACTCCTTTGTATTTATCAACTGGTTTCAATGGAAGTACAGCGGCTGCAACTGCGAGTTATACTAATCCACGTTCAGGAATTTCAGAGGTAGGAAATCCAGAACTAAAGCCTGAATTCACAACCGAATTTGAAATTGGTACTGAATTGCAGTTCTTGAATAGTCGTGTTGGACTTGATTTAGCTTATTTCAATCGTAATTCAACAGATTTGATTGTAACAGCTCGTATTCCCTCTTCATCAGGATTCGATTTCAGAACAGTTAATGCTGGAAAAATTAATAACAATGGAATTGAGGTTGGATTGACATTAGTACCAATTAAAACGAAAAGTGGATTTACATGGACATCTTTTGCAGCCTTCACTCGTTTACGTTCAGAGGTTGTTGACGCAGGTCCATCGGGCGAATTAATCATTACAGGTGTGGGTGACCAAAATTTAGGAACTATCTTCCGTCCTGGTCAGCCTTATGGAATGATTTATGGTTCACAAAACACTCGTGATAAGAGCGGTAATCTTTTGATTAACCAAGACACAGGTTTTCCTTTTACACAGTCTCAATCTCAGATTTTAGGAAATCCTGCCCCTGACTATACCTTAGGATGGACAAATACATTTACTTTCAAAAACTTTACCTTGTCTTCTCTTTTAGATTATCGTAAAGGAGGTAAAATGTTCTCAGTAACTGCCGCTTCATTAATTTTACGTGGTCAATTAAAAGTTTCAGAAGATCGTGAAGGAAACAGAGTAATTCCAGGTGTATATGGTGATCCACAGACATACGAGCCAATTTTACAAGATGGTCAAGTTATTCGTAATACAACTCCAATTACTGCTTTTGATTCTCACTTTTCGGACGGTTTTGGTGCTTATGGAGCTGACGAAACAAATGTTTATGATATTACTGTTTTCCGTGTTCGTGAAGTTACCTTAGGTTATAGAGTTCCTAAATCATTTCTAACTAAGCATTTGAAATTCTTGGGAGCATTAAACTTCTCTTTCTCAGGTCGTAACTTGTTTTTTGTTGCACCAAATATGTTGAAAGGATTAAACTTTGACCCTGAAGTATTATCAAGTTTTGCTGACTCAAACGTACAAGGGTTTGATTTAGGTGCTTCGCCTTCAACTCGCCGTTTTGGTTTCAACTTAACAGCAAAATTCTAATTAAATATTTTAAAAAGAAATAATATGAAATTTACATATAAATCAATTTTCAAACCACTGGCAATTGGATGTGTAATGTTATTAAATTCGTCTTGTGAAATTACGAATTTAGACATTAATACAAACCCAAATGCTCCGTCGCAAGCATCCGTAAATTTACTCTTGTCAAGTGCAGAACTATCAACAATTGATAATGCGACTGCATTAAGAAATAATGCTGCGGGGTTTGCTGGACAAATAAGTAGTGCCGATGATTATAACCTGAATAATTCTTCTTATGGAGGTACTTGGAATGCTTTTTACAGAAGATTACAAGATAATGAGGCATTAATTAAAGCAACCGAAGGAGTTAATAACCCTCATTATTTGGCAATTGCACAGGTTTTAAAGGCATATAATGTAGGAAATTTTGTTGATTTGTTTGGTGATATTCCTTACACAGAAGCATGGCAAGCAAATTCAGCAACTCCAAATGTGAGTCCAAAATTTGATAAAGATTCTGATATTTATGAGAGTTTAATTAAACTTTGTGATGCAGCAATTGTAAATTTTGCAAAAACAAGCCCAGTAACTGTTAAAGGTGATATTTTCTACGCAGGGAATATCACGAAATGGATTAAATTAGCAAAAACAGTGAAATTGAGATTATTGCTTAATTCACGAAAAGGTAGAGCAACTGGTAATGCTGATTTAGCGAAAGCCTTTACCGATGGTGGACTTATTGCTGATACAGGTGCGGATGATTTCACTTATAATTATGGTGCTGCGATAAACCCAAATGGAGCAGATGGTCGTCATCCTTGGTTTCAAAATGCTTATTTAGGAGATAATGGATTTAGCTATATTTCCCATCAGTTAATTCAAGAAATGATGTTAAGTAAAGATCCAAGATTGGCATTTTACTTCTATCGTCAAAGTTCAACAATTTTAAATCCTTCTGACCCCACTGACAGAGGAACAATTCCTTATGGCGGAACATATTTAGTGTTGAAACCTAAATTTTGGGTAGCCTATAAAGATGTATTTGGAACACCAAAGAAAGCAGATTCGTTGTTTGTAGCTGGATATTTTGGTCGTGATAGAGGTGATAATACTGGTGCTCCTGCCGATGGTGCTTTAAGAACTGCACCTGGTTGCTATCCAGCGGGTGGTTTGTATTCTGGTCGTGAGACTACTGCAAAAGCACTTACAGGTGGAACTATTGGAGGCAACGGTGTTGCTCCGATGATTACTTCTGTGAATGTTAAGTTTTATCAAATTGAGGCAATTTTAGATGGTGGACTTGCAGGTGATGCTCGTAAATTATTAGAAAGTGCTATTCGTGACCATATTGCCAAGGTAGTAGCGTTAGGTTTAAGAGTTGATCCTTCTAATGCCAAAGCACCAACTGCCGCTGAAATTACGGCTTATGTTGATGCACAATTGAAAGGTTATGATGCTGCTGCATCAAATGCGGCTAAATTAAACTTTGCCATGAAACAAGCCTGGTACAGTTACTGGGGACAAGGTGGGGAAATTTGGAATGCAATGCGTCGTACTGGGTATCCATTAACGATTCAATCTCCAATTTTAAGACCAAAGCGTCAATTTGCTTTACGTTTGCCATATCCATCTGGAGAAGGTAACTTGAATACAAATGCAGCAGAAAAAGTAACTAATGTAATCTTCGATAGAGACCCAGTTTTCTGGGACAAAGTAAAATTGAAGTGGGAATTCTAATCCTTAATTAGAATTCAAAACATTTTACATTCGGAGATTATTAATCACTTAAAATTTAACAAATCATGATTAAGAAATTATTTTCAATTGGTTTAGCACTTTCATTACTGCTGTTATTTGAAGCGTGTAGAGACGAAAGCCTAAATCCAGTTCCCGTATTTGACCCAGCCGTTCACGGATTTTTGATATTCGACGGTGTGGCTTTTGATGGTAAGATAAATAACAGACCACAAAAATATGAGTCTGATTACGCAAAAAACTTTCCTGCCTCTGCACAAGATAAAGGCAAGTTAGATTTTAAAATTCGTTGGGTTTCACTTGATAATAAACTTACAGTCAATAAGATAGAAGTCTTTGTTGAAATGAAAGAATATTATAAAGATGTTGAAGGAAATGAAAAGACTGCTTCATTAGGGCAGAAATTGATTACCACAATTGCAACACCAACAGCAAATCGTCAATGGAATAGCTTTAACATTACGCCAACCCAGGTTTTTACTGCATTCAAAGATGCTTCTGTAAAATATGATAAAACGACTGATGTAAAAGTATTTTCAAACCCAAAAAACCCACGACCAACAGGAAAATGGTTTAATGGAAGTGAAGACTTTATTGTGACTTGGAGACTTTACACAACAGATGGTAAAGTATTCAAATCAGGAGGATCAGCTGGAATTTGTGGAGACATTACCTCAGTTTCAGAAGCAAATTCAAATTGTCAATTGACTTTTGATATTGATTAACTTCCCTTTATACTTGATAAAAAAGGTGCAAATTTCTTTGCACCTTTTTTTATTTAACGATATACTGAAAAATCAGATTGAACATTTCTTGCGTTGAATTCCAACCAGAAGTGGTTTTTTGAGGAGGAGAAAAGCTGTTGCGAGGGTTTCTGGAAGTATTATCATACGTTACTTCTGCATAAATAATAGAACCAAAAGGTATTTTTTGTTCTTCTTTAAACTGATAGGTCATTTGCCAATCAAAATCCCAATTAGATATTTTGATTAATGGAATTAAATCTCCGCCAGGCGTTATGGCAAAACTTCTTAATGATTTTCCTAACAAGTGCATATGAGGTTGAACGGAAAGCATGGTTATTTCATAAGGTAATTCAACTGATTTAGCATAAAACGTAATTATTGTATCAGCAGGAATCTCGAAAGGTTGATTAGTTATATCTTTCTCTTGTAAAATAAAGGTCTTTAAATCATGTTTAATTGGTTCTTTGGAAAAGTATAAGTTTACCGAGGAAGAATCAATTTCATTTTGAAGTAAATTAGGTGCATAATGAATGTTAATTAATAAATCACTTCCTGCTGTTAGTTGCTTTGCGACACCTTCTGGATAAACGGTAGGATTATTACCTGGCACCCAACCCGACCAAAATTCTTCCTTCATTCTAATCTTTCCATATTCCGAAATTGTTGAATCATCAATTGATTTTGCATCAGTAATTCTCATAGCTTGAGTTGTATCTACTGAAATTCGACTATGATGAACCAATCTTTTATTCCCCGCTCTGAATTCAATCGCCTTTACAAATTTGTTTTCTTTCAGGTTAGTTGGTAAAGAAAATAAATAATATTCTTCTTTGTTATTGGTGGGGATTTTAAACGATTTATTAAGTTTTAGAATCAAATCTGGCTTTTCTTTTAATTGAGTTCCAACATTAAAATTAGGAATTAGTAAATCAGTTTTAAGTCCTTGTGGCATTCCATCTTGAACCCAAAGTCTGATTAGACTAATTTGTCCAATCGTAAGTTTTCTTACCTCTTTGAATTCTCCAAAATCATGATCGGCTCGCCAAGGAGGCATATAACGGGTTTCTGTAACCTTTTGGATGAACTTGCCTCGTTTTGCAACATCTTCATAAGTAATTAAACTAAACGGTCCGACTTCTCCTGGACGATGACAAGGCGTGCAATTTTGATGAATTATTGGGGCAATATGCTCCGTGAAGGTAATCTTTTGAGCAAAAAGACAAACGGGAGAATTTAAGATTAGAAAAATACAGAAGGAAAATTTACGCATAGCCTATGGGATTCTTTGAATCTCACAGCCAATAGCTTCAACGTGAGATTTTAGTGGGATTTTATTATTAATTAATAATTCAAGCGTTTGTTCCAAATAGAATTTCTGGGGATTTAGATTTCGTTTTCCTAATGCAAAAAAACTATTGTCAATACAACCCGAATAAACGATTTCACTTTTCTTATTCAACACAAATACTTCGGGGGTGACATTGGCATTCAATAGCTTAGTAGTATGCTGAAATTTATCTAAAGCTGATGGAATTGTGAAATTATACTTATTATTAAAACTTTTTATTTCATTTTTATTTGTATATTTTGTTGGAAAAACAGCAATAAAAATAATTCCTTCTTTGGCAAATTTAACTGATAATGTTTGAAGGTTTTTTGTGTAAAACTGACTGATTGGACATTCTACATCCATAAAAACGAAAACAGAAATCTTATTTTGTATTTGATAAACTTTACCGTTTACATCTCTAATTTTCAGATGCACTAATTTTGTTTTAATAGAATCAGAAATAACAAAATCATCATTTGAAGAGACTTTTCCAGATAACAAAAATAAAATGAATAGAGAACAAAATTTTAATCTGCACATGACTAATATTTAACATATTTTAACAGTAAATATAAAACTAAAATTACACCAAACTCCTTATAATGTCAAATTGTTGCAATTATTGGGATTTAATTCTTTGAAAGTATTCCAAATAATCCATCAATAAAACCATTCACCAACAATAATTTTGTAACCTCAACATTCGTTACTATCTTTAAAATGTGTTTATCAGAATAGATAAATGTAAATATCTCATCATTATTCAATATTAAAAATGAAATTAAAAAATCTTTTACTTTGTACAGGCATTGCCCTGACTCCCTTTTTTGTGAATGCTCAAAACAAAAAATCTTCCGCTAATAGAAATTCTACCAGAGTTACAACAAGACCTGCGACCGTTTCAGTACCCGAGGTTTCAAGTGCTGGAATGAATCTAACAACTTTGAAAGACTCTGCCAGTTATGGACTGGGCGTTTTGGTGGCTCAAAATTTTAAATCTCAGAACATTGAAATTAATGCTGATTTATTGCAAAAAGGTTTTAATGAAGTAATGAAGGGTGAGAAAACGCCAATTACGGATATGCAAGCCAATACTTTAATTCAAAAGTATATGCAAAAAGAACAGGCAAAAGCGTTTGAACCAAACCGTATGGCGGGTGAAAAATTTATTGCTGAAAACAAAACCAAAGAAGGTATCGTAACGTTACCAAGTGGATTGCAATACCAAATCATGAAAGCTGGCGATGGTCCCAGACCTGCATCGACTGATAAAGTTAAAACACACTATCACGGCACACTAATTGATGGAACGGTTTTCGATAGTTCAGTGCAGAGAGGTGAACCAATTACGTTTCCAGTTACGGGCGTAATTCCTGGTTGGATTGAAGCCTTGCAATTAATGCCCGTTGGTTCGAAATGGAAATTATTTATCCCACAGGCATTGGCTTATGGTGCGAGGGGTAGCGGACCAACGATTAAACCGTATTCTGCCCTTGTTTTTGAAGTAGAGTTATTAGGAATTGAGAAATAGATTTATGAGTTAAAGAAGTTATGAAGTTTTAGCGTTAAAACAGTTCTAAGTTTTTTAGTAATTGTTTAACGCTGAAACTTCCTAAAAAAATGAAAAATAAAATGACGAAATACCTTTTTTTAGTTCTACCAATTTCGCTATTAGCGTTTTTTGGTCTGAAATCTTTTTCGCATACAACTGAAAATCAGACAGTTGCTTATAATTTTGCACCAGATGATTTACAGCCAACGGCAACGCAGAAGAAGGTTGAAAGTATGGTTACTGAAATCTTAGGTAGCTATCATTTTCGTAAAGTGCCTTTGAATGATTCATTGTCGTCAAAAATTTTGGATAATTATATCAAAGAATTAGACTTCAATAAAATGAACTTCACGGCTCAAGATATTGAAGGTTTTGATAAATATCGGTATGAATTAGATGATCAATTGAAGGCTGGGGAATTAACGGCGGCTTATCAAATATATAATGTCTATAGAAAAAGAGCCAAAGAACGTTTCGCTTTTGTGACTTCTATTTTGAATAAACCAATGGACTTCAAAGTTGATGAGTCTTACTCGCCCGACCGTGAAAAGTCAACTTGGGTAAAATCTTCAACCGATTTGGATGATATTTGGAGAAAAGCAATCAAAAGCACTTTATTGGATTGGAAAATTAGTGGAAAGCTTGATTCAATAGCGAAAAAAGACTTAGCAGAACGATATAAACGTACTGAAAAATATTTTGATAAGACAAAAAGCGAAGACGTTTTTCAGCAATTCATGAATTCGTTTACTGAAAGTGTTGATCCTCACACCACTTATTTTATTCCAAAAACTGCCTCAACTTTTAATCAAGAGATGTCACAATCTTTTGAAGGAATTGGTGCAACGTTGAGAAATGAAGGTGATTACGTTCAAATTGTAGATTTGATTGTGGGTGGACCAGCATTTAGAAGTAAGCAATTAAACCCAAAAGATAGAATTGTGGCGGTTGCACAAGGTGATGATAAGCCTTATCAAGATATTGTTGGTTGGTTTACGGATGATGCAGTTAAATTGATAAAAGGACCAAAAAATACGGTGGTTCGTTTGAAAATGTTATCTGTGGACGCACCAACGGGTACGGTTCCAAGAGAAGTTCGTTTAGTTCGTGAGAAAATTAAATTAGAAGAAGGAACGGCAAAGAAGGAGATTTTGAACTTCAATCGTGATGGGAAAGATTACAAATATGGTCTTATCACTATCCCACTTTTCTATCGTGATTTTGAAGGTGCAAAGAGTGGTGAGCAAGGATACAAAAGTACAACGGCTGATGTGAAGCGTTATTTGAATGAATTGAAAACGGAGAAGGTTGATGGTGTGATTGTTGATTTGCGTAACAATGGTGGTGGTTCTTTGACGGAAGCCGTAAACTTAACGGGTTTATTTATTCCACAAGGTCCCGTTGTTCAGCGTAAACAATCAGACGGTGAAATTTCGGCTGAATATGACCGTGACCCATCTGTTACCTATGATGGACCTGTTTCAGTTTTAGTGAATCGTTTCTCTGCCTCAGCTTCTGAGATTTTTGCGGGTGCAATTCAAGATTATAAACGTGGTTTAATTATCGGTGAACAAACCTACGGAAAGGGAACAGTTCAGAGTTTAATTGACTTAGAGCGTTTTTTGAAAGGTGAACCAGAGGGAGTGGGGCAATTAAAAATTACGATGGAGAAATTTTATCGTATCACGGGAAGTAGTACGCAACACAAAGGCGTTACGCCTGATATTGAGTTACCTTCAACGTTCAGTGCTTCTGAATTTGGGGAAAGTTCACAACCAAGTGCTTTGCCTTGGGACATGATTGCTTCGACTAAATATACGCCTTCAAACAATATTACGCAGAAAGAAGTAGAATATTTGAAAGGAAAATCAAAAGGTCGTTTAACAACTGAATCAGATTTGAAGAAACTTTTGACTGAAATAGAAAATTATAAGAAGGCAAAGGAAAAGAAATCGGTTTCATTACAGGAAGACAAGCGAAGAAAGGAAATTGATGAGCAAAAGAAGAAGAATATTATTGATCCTGCGGATGAATTGGCTGGTAATGAGTTAAAATCAGGAGAGCCTGAGGATGTTACGGGAGTTGGAAAAGTAACAGGTGCTACAAAAGATAAAGTGAAGGAAAAACCTGCAACTGATTCGACAAGTATTGCCGTAGCAAAAATAAAAGCCTTAAAAGAAAAACACGAAAAAGATACGTTTTTGAAAGAAACAGAACGTATTTTTACGGATTTTATTACCAGTCCAACCAGTGGTGTAAAAGTTTCTCAGATTGATAAGAAGAAAGAATGATAAGCGATTATCGAAGTGTTTAAAAGTAAAAAGCCTTTCAGATTAATTCCTAAAAGGCTTTTTGCTTTTACAAATAAATTATCTTTTAGGTTTCATTTCCAAAGCGATTTTGTCAAAATCAATTGCTCCGCATGAACCACAGCCTTTTGCACAACCCGCTTTATTTTTGGGGTTAAAGTTTTGGTAAACTAAATTTCCCAAGTAAACAAGGGCTGAAATAAATATTGAAACAATAATTAAATTTTCCATTTCATGTAATCCGATGCTTCTGCATCGATACTTAAAATTAATACTGATGCAGAAGCATCGGGTTACAGTTTCCAATTGCGAGAAATTACTTCCTCTAACTCTAAAAACATATCGCAACCCGCAATTAGTTCACGTCCGAATACAAAATCATCTTTCCCCTTGAAATCCGTTACCTTCCCTCCTGCTTCTTGTACGATTAATGTTCCAGCTGCTACGTCCCAAGGTTTGAGATTGTATTCAAAAAAGCCTTCAAATCGTCCACAGGCTACATAAACTAAATCAACCGAAGCCGCACCTAAACGTCTTAACCCGTGTGATTTTTGCATGAGTTCTTTT
>JAYUIP010000038.1:0-1150 GCA_043765945.1 Arcicella sp. | reverse complement strand
AATAATTTACTCGGTCTGTTTTTCCAGCAACGCTCAACTCATAGTTAGACAAAGGTGCAGTTTGTTTGATTTCTTTGAAAGGGTCAATGATTCTTCCTGCGGCTATATTTTCTAATTCTATGGGTTGGAAAGGTACTACACCGCCTGCCGCTATTTCAGCATCAGCTCGGGCTGCAAGATATTGGTCTGCATTTAAGTATTTTGGCAGAAAAGCATAATCTGATGAACCCGTGTACATATTAAATGAAAATTTAGGCTTGCCTATTTTCCCCTTTTTAGTAGTAATCTCAATTACGCCATTGGCTGCCAACGAACCATAGATTGCTGTAGAACTGGCATCTTTTAAAATATCAATCGTTTCAATATCGCTTGGGTTAATGTCTGATAAACTTCCGCCCGCATAAATGATTCCGTCTAAGACAATTAGCGGAGCAGTACTGGCAGAAATAGAATTGATACCTCTTATTCTGATAGTTCCTGATTGCCCAGGTCGCCCATTATCTGTTACCTGAACGCCCGCCGTTGTGCCTCTCAAAATTTGGGAGGCACTTGTGTTTGGTTGAAGCCTTGTATCTTCAATATTTACACTTGAAACCGCACCCGTGAGGTCTTTCTTTTTGGCAGTTCCATAACCAATTACCACCACTTCATCCAGAGCTTTGTTATCAATATTCAACACTACATTTATGGTCGTTCTACTGCCAATAGCCACTTCCTGAGACTTATAACCAACAAAACTAAAAACTAAAACTGCTTTTTCATCTGGCACCGTTATTGAATATTCTCCATTGGCATTAGAATTACTACCAATTATGCTACTTTTAACGGAGATACTTACACCAGGGAGTTTTTCATCATTCTCAGCGGCAACTACTCCTTTTATGATGATGCCTGCGGGAAGCGATAACTTAATATTAGGGATTGTAATACTTTGAACTTGACTTAATTTACTCGGTTTTGGCGTTAGGACTATTCCGTTATCGGTACTTCGAAAAGCAACATTTAATGGACTCAAAAAAGATTCAAGGGCTTCTTTAAGGGGCTGATTTACTGCATAAAGAGAGGTAATTCTGTCCGCCTGAATGACCTCGGCACTGTACAAAAACTTAACCTTAGTTTCCTTTTCTAATTTAGATAAAATCGTTTTCAG
>JAYUIP010000037.1:0-1151 GCA_043765945.1 Arcicella sp. | reverse complement strand
CTCTATAAATACGTCCAAACCAATATTGAGATTGTTAAGGTTGAAGTCCAAGAGAAAATTGAGGATACGGTCAAAAAAATAGCCCTAATTGCTGTTTTGGCTATCTCTGCGACACTTTTTTTAATTTTTTTATTAATAACTTTGGCTTTGTTTCTCAATGAAATCACTGAAAGTAAATACTTAGGATTTCTGATTGTAACTATCATTGTAGGAATCATTTGTGGGGTTATTTACACTAAAATAAAGCCATTGTTGGAACAACCAAAAGTGATTGAAAAACTGAAAGAAGAAATTGAGAATAAAATAATCACTTACTAACTGATGTTACGCAAGTTTTAAGGTTGAGCATCTCCGATGCCTATTTGACCTATTTTTACTTTTTACTACAAATGTTATACATCTCCGATGTGGTAAAAGAATTCACATCGGAGATGTGTAACATTTGTAGAAAGAAATAATGAGTTGAAATAGCATCGGAGATGCTTAACCTTAGCAATTTACGTAACATTATTTACTAAAAATTAGATTAAACTTGACAAAATCAAACGATAAAAGCTATGACAGAGGCAATTCAAATTCCCAAAATTCTCGTTTATGAAGAATTTGATGGACATATTGTTTACAGAAAAGGTCATAAAGATTTTATGTTAGGATTAAAAAAAGTTGAGGAGTTTGGTTTTGGGAATAACACTTTACAATGGTTCATTTCAAATTCAATCATCAAATCTTTGTACAATAATCTTCCTGAAAATTATTTTGTTGTAGCAAGTGAATTAGGTTTAGATTTATCCAATAAAACAACTCTTATTGCTGATATTGCCATTTATCGTGAAGGACAATTGAAAGTGGGTTTTCATTCCGTAAAGTACGAAGAAACGCCCCCTAATGTGATAATTGAGGTAGATATAAAAATTGATGAATCAGAATATTTCCAAAATGAAGAAGAGTATTTTCATAAAAAAACCGAACAATTGTTGCAATGGGGCGTTGAGAAAGTGATTTGGGTATTTTCTTCGTCAAGAAGAGTCTTAATTGCTGATAACCTTCAAAAGTGGGAATTTAATAGTTGGGATATTCCTTTTAATGTGATTGATGATGTTGAAATAAATATTTGGGAATTAATGTTGAAAAACGGATTTATTGTGGAATAA
>JAYUIP010000036.1:0-1151 GCA_043765945.1 Arcicella sp. | reverse complement strand
ATGGTTTTAGTAATTTTTCTCAATCACTCATCGAGAAAGAAAACGATGGTCAAGACTGGGATGATGCCATTGATTTTGTAAATATCTATCAACAACGTCTTCAAGAAATTATATAAATGACTGATTATACTTTAATTTTTGAAGAGTTTGAATATTTAATTAAGAATTATATCATAATAGAAGAAATTAATGATAAGGCAAAATCAGTTCTTAAAATAAAGGTAAATTTCATAGATGATACTTTATTAAATATTTATGAGTCAGATAGTTATATTCTTGACAAACACAAATATGGTTATCAATGGATATCAAAATATGATGAGTTGATACATCGTTGGGATAATACACCGCATCATCCGCACATACCTACTTTCCCACATCATCAACATATTGGCGATGAACTTGATGTCCATCCTTCTGAAAAAATGACTTTATACAAAGTGCTAATATTTATTCAGAATTCTCTATAATTTCAAATGAACCCTTATCAAACAATCCTCCAAAAATTCGGAGAAAAAGGCGAAAAAACGGGCTGGACTTATCTTGAAATTCCCGCTCATATTGCCCAAGAAATTAAACCCGATACCAAAGTTGGTTTTCGGGTAAAAGGCTCAATTGATAATTTTCCCGTAAAATTATTAGCTCTTTTACCAATGGGAGAAGGTGATTTTATTATTCCGATGAACGCCCAAATTCGAAAAGGAATCCGCAAAGAAGAAGGAGCAATGGTGACTGTGAATTTGGAAGAAGATACGGACGAATTGCCACAGTCTGAGGAACTGATGGTATGCTTGGAAGATGAGCCAAAGGCATTAGAAGCCTTCTTAAAGTTACCAAAAGGTCATCAAACGTATTACGCTAAATGGATAGAATCTGCCAAAACCATTGAAACAAAAACCAAGCGAATAACCATGACCGTTCAAGGAATGTTGAGGGGTATGACTTACCCAGAAATGCTAAAATATTATCGAGGGTTAGCGTAGTTTTCTTTGCCTAATTCCATCTTCTGAAATTACCGTAAACATATTTTGAATCGTTAAATCTTGATTCTGTAAAAGTTCTAAAAGCATTCCTGCGGCATCTGTTGGTACTTTTCCTTTATTTCTGAAATAAATAATTGCTGGGGGAGGGTCAAGTCGATACTTGAACAT
>JAYUIP010000035.1:0-1152 GCA_043765945.1 Arcicella sp. | reverse complement strand
CTGCTGTTCCGTCCGAGGTAGGATAATCATTGCCATAAACCGCTAACTGTCCTCTGAGTCCTGCCACAGATTGTGTAAGAAATGGGACAAGGTTGGCGGGTGGACCCAACGGTAATTCACCAATCAAACAACTTTCATGAGCACCAATGGGGTTGAAATATCGCAAAGAAATGGCTTGTAAGTCGTTGGTACTCTGAACGGTATCTTTAATAATTGATTCGCAAATTTGCTTGGTATTTCCGTAGGGAGAGGTGGCAGGTTTGACCAAAGAGTTTTCAGTAACTGGTAAAGCATCTGGCTCGCCATAAACCGTACAAGATGATGAGAATACTAAATTGCTGACTTGATGTTGCAGCATTTTCTCTAACATCAGAATTGTCGCAGAAACATTGTTATGGTAGTATTTGAGTGGGTTTTCAACGGATTCACCCACAGCTTTTGCAGCAGCGAAGTGAATAATTCCATCAATTTTCTGTTCGGCAAAGACCTTATCCCAAGTTGAGGAATCATTTACATCAGCTTCATAATACTTGACTGATTTGCCAATAATTTGCTCAATTCCTGCGAGGGCTTTTTTTTCAGAATTAGAAAAATTATCTAAAATAATAGACTCAAAACCAAAGTTGTGAAGTTCAACTACTGTATGTGAGCCAATAAATCCCGCTCCGCCTGTAACTAATATTTTCATGAAGAATGCCCTTAAAATCTAAGGGTATGATATTTGATTAGAAGTAATAAAGTAGGGGTTAGGGGTTGGATTTTAGGGGTTAGAATGATGACTTACTTTTAATCAGTAAATTATAATTTATCCTAAATCGAACGGTTTTCTAACAAATACTTACAAACACAAATTTACAACAAAGTCTTCTTTGAAAAAACTATCTTTTTGTTTTTCGCTTAAACGGTCAGAAAGTAAATATTTAGAGATAAAATTAAAGTAAAAAACGATGAACTTTCCTAAAACCCAATCCCCAACCCCTAAACCCTAAATGATGAATTTGACATTATCAAAAAGAAATTGTATTTTCAATAAAATTTACTCGTGACAAATATGAAACAATCCGAAATTAAAGCCTTAATCTCCCTTTTGGATGATGAAGATTATGAAGTTTTAAACCATGTAGAAACTAAAATTCGCTCGATGGGCGACAC
>JAYUIP010000034.1:0-1154 GCA_043765945.1 Arcicella sp. | reverse complement strand
GCATGGATTTTCAGTTTGTTTGGCTAAATTTATCGAAAAAATAATTAATGGCACGCAGATTACGCAGATTTTCAAACGCAGATTTTCGCAGATTTTTTTAGGTAGGGACGAATGCTATTTATCCTTGCTTATCAAAGCATCATTGACTTTTAATTCCTAAGTAAAAAAATCTGCGTAAATCAGCGTTGCGAAGCATCTGCGTTATCTGCGTTCCAATCTAATACCCACCCACGAAAATGAAAATAGTTTGTATATCTGATACGCACAGTCTTCAACACCGCATGACGATTCCTGACGGTGATTTGTTGATTCATGCGGGTGATGTTTCTTCAAGAGGGCGATTGGAGGAAATTGAGCTATTTAATGAGTGGATGGGGTCGTTGCCTCATCGTCATAAAGTGGTCATTGCGGGCAATCATGATTTCTTTTTCGAGAAGTACCCCAAAGAAGCTAAACGGCTGATTACCAATGCCGATTACCTCAACGATAGCGGTATTTTGATTGAAGGATTCCGTATCTGGGGTTCACCAGTTCAGCCGTGGTTTTATGATTGGGCGTTTAATCGCAAACGTGGCAAAGACATCCGTAAACATTGGGATTTAATCCCCACAAATACCGATATCTTAATTACGCACGGTCCTCCTTTTGGCATTTTGGATGCTACCGATAGAGGCGAAAAAGCAGGTTGTGAGGATTTACTGGATGTTATTCAAAATCGAGTACGTCCACAATTGCACGTGTTTGGGCATATACATGAGGCGTATGGACAACAGCAAGTTGGAGAGACGTTATTTGTGAACCCTTCGATGGTGGATTTAGCGTATCGCCCTGTTAGAGAGGCAATTGTGGTGGAGATTTAGGGTAAACTTGCCTGAGCAATTTTGTCTGAATTTGGATTCGTGGGATTTAAGGATTTTCAAGATTTCCAAAGTTATAGCTTTATCACAAAATATTAAGTTTGTTGTATGAAAATTGTGGGATTTATCTTAGGATTGTCTGCTCCACCATTTAATCCTAAAAATCCTTAAATCCAACGAATCCAAATTCAGACAGTTAAATACCTATTCCCGAAAATCCCCTTTCTCATACTTATCAAAAAACAAATCAAAATGCCCTTTCAGTATTTCTTCTAATTTTTGATGATATTCTGGAAA
>JAYUIP010000033.1:0-1156 GCA_043765945.1 Arcicella sp. | reverse complement strand
CATCATACTGACGGCTGATAGCATATTTCTTGTCTATCAAAATCGCAAAATGCCAATTATGCCCAATCAAATAGCCTCCATAAAGTATTTTATTATCTTTATTTAATTCTTGTGCAATCAGCATAGCAGTCAGCATTTGTGCTTCGGGGTCTTTCTTTTCGCCACGTTTCTTCTTAAATCGGGCGGCGTTCCGCTCTTGAAGGAAAAAATAGGGAGAGTCAGGCGTATTAAAAGGTAAAGGAGTTGCAACTAAACAATCAGTTACGACAGATAACTGATACCCTTTTACCAAAGCTGACAATGGTCGTTCATAAAATACCTTTATTTTATTACGAACAGAAATATTGGCAATCCTGAAAATCAAACCTACAAATTGTATTTTTAATTCTTCCTCGTTCCAGTATCCGCCATCTTCTTCTACTTCTTCAAATAATTGATCTAAAAGTAGTGTTTGTATGTTATCCAATTCATAAGTTCCTGATAACCAACTTTGTAAATCAGGATTTTTTCGATCGATTTCTAAATCAAAAGTCTTCATTAAGAGACTTAAATCGAAACCTATTTTTAAGGGAGTTTCCATTTGATATTTATTTTTACTATTTTGCTTTTACAAAAATACCTTAAAATCCATCAAATAATGTAATTTCTATTAATGAAATCGCATATCACTTCTACTTAATTTGAACCTGATTCCCTACGCCAACAAAGCCAAAACGTCATCCTTTGAAAGTGATTTCACAAAACTTTCCTCCGTTGTAATCAACTCATTGGCAAGGCGTTTCTTGCTTTGTTGCAATGCCAAAATCTTTTCTTCAACCGTATTTTTCGTGATGAATTTGTAGGTAAAAACGGTATTGACTTGCCCTATTCTGTGAGCCCTATCAACTGCCTGAGCCTCAATGGCTGGATTCCACCAAGGGTCTAAAATAAATACGTAATCTGCCGCTGTGAGGTTTAAACCCAATCCGCCCGCCTTCAACGAAATCAAGAAAATTTGGATATTTGGGTTATTTTGGAATAACTCTACCTGTGCCTGACGGTCGTGGGTGCTTCCGTCTAAGTAGGCATACGGGCGAGATGCTGCGTTTAAATGTTCCCTAAAAAGGTCGAGATGTTTTACGAATTGACTGAAAATCAATACTTTATGCCCTTCTTC
>JAYUIP010000032.1:0-1157 GCA_043765945.1 Arcicella sp. | reverse complement strand
GTCTGAATCGCCAATTTTCGGCAAATCTTACTTGTGGTTCTCTTAACGAAACCTCAAAAGTGGATAATGACAGAGTGTTGATTTCTTGGGTTTTAATGTTATCAATTTCCTTCAAAACCTTGGTTGAAAGCCCTTCTGAAATAGCTTTTTCTTGTTTGAAATCATCGTGGAAATCCTCGCCTGTGGGTCCTGAACTGCCCACTGCTCCTGCCATAAATGATACGAAATTTACGGACTTTGAAGTCTGTTTTACGTATTCGCCTGGGTAATCAGCGGAAAGGAAATTTTTATCAGCATTTAAGGTTGTGGCGTGGGCGGAGAATGTCGTAAATGTCGCTATTTCACCCGAATTTTTTTGGATTTTCAAGAGCCTAATCATTGGGTCGGTTGTGCCTAATTTATCACCCACTAAACGATTAAAAACCAATTCTTTGGCATTAATTTCTCCATAACCAATCTTAGCTAAAACTTGATTTTGATTGGCTTTTTTGATGGCTTCCAAGACTTTATTAGCAATAAAATTAACCGTATTTTGGTCGTATTTTCCTGCGAATAACTCTCCTACTGAATTTTTACCCCATGCTCCCAAACTGTTGTGCGTATGTGTGGTACCTACATAAACCTGCGACCAATCGAAACCAATCGTTTTGAGTTTTTCTTTTAATAAAATGGTTACTTCGGGAGGAAAAATTAACAAATCACAACTGACTAAGGCAACGGGTTTTGAAGCATTTGAAAGTACGATTGCTCGCACATAAACCGAGTCGTGAATGGATTGATATGATTTACCTTTTCTATCTCCATACCCAGCGGTAGGTGTTGGTTTTGAGGGAGTTAGATTGACTATTGCCCATCCCGCTTTGAAATGAGTGGTAGTATCTTTTATGGGTTTCCACGCTTCTAATTTATCATTCATTTGCTTGAAATAGGTCATCTCACGGTAATCAGTTCTATCAACTGATGCAATGGTGAAGGCCAAGAAAATGAGGATTACGATTAATAAACCTGAGAGGATTTTTGCGGTTATTTTTAGGAATTTCATGGATTTAATATTTAGTGATGTTTGCAAATTTAATGAGTATTTTGGTAGATTTGTATATATTAAAATTCCCGTAATCTTATACCAACTTAATGAAATCATTATCCCCAAATACATT
>JAYUIP010000031.1:0-1157 GCA_043765945.1 Arcicella sp. | reverse complement strand
TCATTCAAAGAAGGGGTTTCAAAATTGGTTGAGACATTGGCAAAAATAGCTTGTGAAAGCATAGGAGAGAACGACACCCCAGCCATTGGACTGAATCGCTGAAAAGACTGCGTAGCCGACTGATTTCCGTCCGTAAGAAACTTATCCGTAATCTGTAAACGAATATCATCAAATCGAGCGTTTAGAGATAATTTAAGTTTCGGAATGATGGTAAATTCTTGGAGTAAAAATACGCCAATATTTCTAAATTGCTCAATTTGGTCAAGTTTCAAAGTTCCTTCTTTTCCAGATAAATTATCAAAACGTTTACGGCTATCTTGCTGATTTTCAAGGTCTAAGCCTGCTTTCAAACGATATTTTTTTGTGGTAAACTGGTAATTAAATCCTCCACCCGCAAAATCACGATTGAAAGCAATTTGGCCGCTCGCTTGAAGTGCTTGTCGGCTCGTAAAATCACGATTTAGATAGAATACACGAGTATTTATTTGATGTTTATTGTTAAAAATATGGTCGTAAATCAACGCAATTCGTTGTTGTTTGAAGGTTTCAGAAGCATTAAATGTAATGTTTTGTGGACGAACTTGTTGACGATTCAAATCCAATTCTGACTGAATCAATGCTCCAGGGTCTTGTGCTAATGGACTGTCTATATAATTGGCTAAGAATGTGAGTTTATTTTTATCCGTGAAATTGTAAACCACTTTTCCATTCAAAAAATTACGCTCAATTGAACTTTGTCCACGATAGCCCGTGCTTAACAACCTCGAAGCAGAAATAAAATAGATGACTTTTCCAATCTCCTGACCTGTTTTGAATTGATAACGTTGCAGACCATAAGCCCCAAAATTGGTTTGTAATTCGGCAAAATGTTCTTTGGGATTTTCTGAAAAAAGGCTAATTACCCCGCCCGAAGCATTGCCGTACAATCCCGATGAAGGTCCTTTGATAACTTCCATGCGTTCCATCATGCCTACATCCAAGTTTCCCACTTTTGCCGTACCATCGGGGATAGATTCTGGAATGCCATCGGAGATAATTTTTATGCCCCGAATCCCAAATGCCGCCCTTGCTCCAAAACCACGAATGGAAATGCGTAAATCTTGGGCAAAATTTTCGGAATTAGTCGCAAAAACGCCTGGGACTGCTCCCAGAGACTC
>JAYUIP010000030.1:0-1161 GCA_043765945.1 Arcicella sp. | reverse complement strand
CTAAAAAGGCGATAAGTTCAATCTCAGTGAAAACGGGAAATAAGATATTACTCATTGATTTGCAGGACATTAGCCATTTTGAAGCCGAAGATAAATATGTGTTTTTAGTAACTCTGGATGGGCAAAAATACTTGACCAGTTATACTATTGCAATCCTTTCAGAAAAACTCCCAAATTCGTCATTTATTCAAATTAGTCGAGCCAACATCATCAATACTCAAAAAATTAAAGAAATCGAAAAACATTTTAATGGAAAGTACCAAATTGTGATGAAAGATAAAACCCAAACGAAACTGATTTCGGGTGGGACTTTTGGTGAGGCTATTAAGGAGTTATTTGAGTTGTGATTTGAATTTAGAATTTGTACAAGCAATTATGTCTGAATTTAGATTCGTCAGATTAGTGGATTTTTTGGATTAAAACCAACCTTAAAAAAAATTCTGGTAGTAAAATATTTTTTTTATCCTTAAAAATTTATTGTAAAATTCACCAATCCATCAATCTGACGAATCCTAATTCAGACAAACTGCCAATGCTTCAATTTCCCCTCAAAAAACCCCCAATTCACTCCCCAAAACCCTAAGTTCATCGGAAAACTATTCTAAAATTAACCCGATTGTATTTGTTTTGAATCATAAATTTAAAACAAATACTCCGATGAAAACTTTTCCACAATCGCTCCTCTTATTTTTTATTTTATTTACTGTAAATACTTTTGCCCAAACAACGCTAAAAGGAAAAGTCGTGGACGAAAAGGGTAAAGGTCTATCAGGTGCAAATGTCTCTTTAAAAGATTCATACGATGGAGCAACTGCCGATACTGAAGGTAATTTTCAATTCAAGACTTCTGAAAAAAATGAACAAATATTGAACATTACTTTTGTAGGCTATGAAACTCATAATCAGAAAGTTATCTTAAATTCTGTCGTTCAAGAATTAACGATAAAAATGAGAGAATCTGCCAATGAACTGAATACAGTAACCGTTACGGCAGGAACTTTTGAAGCGTCAGACGAAAAGAAAACTACGTTAATTAAACCCCTTGACATCGTGACAACGGCGGGCGGTGGAGCCGATATTACCCAAGCCATCACGCTCTTAGTTCCAGGCTCACAACGCAATGGCGAATCCACGGGTTTGTTCGTGCGGGGTGGTTCAGCC
>JAYUIP010000029.1:0-3633 GCA_043765945.1 Arcicella sp. | reverse complement strand
TACCCACTCACGCTGCATATCCTTATCTCTCTTAATCACACATCGCTCATTATTAAGTAGATGCAAGTTTTCATCAATCTCCATTGACGTTTTGGCATTATCCAAGAGCGTTTTGTAAGAGGCTTTGATTTCCTTGCGTTTCATGGCTTCCAAGAATCTACGAATGTCTGTATTATCCTCCAAAATCAAAGGTGGAACGGTGGCTAATTTACCATCATCTTCTTTGGCAACCATCGTGAAATAAGAAGTGTTTGTATGCTTCATGGTGGCAGTTTTGATGTTTTCCGCTACTACTTTTATGCCCACAATCAACGAACTATTCCCTACATAATTCACCGAAGCATGAAGTGAAACCAACTCGCCAACCTCAACGGGCTGACGAAATTCAACATTATCCACTGAAACTGTCACTACATACGTTCCTGCGTGTTTCGTTGCACAGGCGTAGGCAACTTTATCCATCAAAGATAATAAAATCCCTCCGTGAATCTTACCGCCAAAATTGGCATAAGACGGTATCATCAACTCAGTGATGGTGGTGCGGGAATAATTGGCAGTTCTGGCGTTTTCCATATTTTTTAATTGGGGGTTAAGGGTTCGGATTTAGGATTTGGGGATTACTAACTGATAATTAAAATCCTTCTAAATTTGAATTCGTCAGATTGATAGATTTGCGGATTGATAAAATCCAAAAAATCCCTAAATCTAACGAATCCAAATTCAGACAAAAGAATATAGCATTTTTGGTTCCCTAAATCCCAAATCCTAACCCCCAACTCCTATCTATTAGTCCACAAACTTAGTAGATTTATCTTGAAATCAATGAGTACAGATTAAAATTTGCTCCGTATCTTTGCACAAAAATTGAACTTTTAAAAGAATTTTCCTTGTGTTTAAGCATTTTTTTATAAAACTATAACACTGACAACAGTAATAAATTTAAGTATATTTGTGCAAAATAAATATAGCGTTAATATGATAACTCACTTTGATCAAATCGTTTCAGACTCCGCTATTTTAGGGGGAAAACCTACGCTAAAAGGTACAAGAATTGGCGTAGAACTCATTTTGGAAGGGATTTCGAATGGTTCTTCGGTAGCTCAAATCATTGAAGAATTCCCTCATTTTAGTTCGGAAGCGGTTAAACAAGCAGTTTTATATACTGCGGAAACCACCAAAAATATTTCTTTTTATGAAATCGAAATTGCCGCATAAATGGAATTAGCTGAGTTTAAGTTTATTACCGATGAATACAGATACTAATCCATTCATACTTCAATCCGCAATCCCAATTCGTAAATCTGAAATCAATTAAATGCCCCTAATTTGGCTCATATTATTTACTCCACTCATTGGCTTCGTTGTGTCGATGTTGTTGGGTAGAAAACGTAATACTTTGGCTGGTGGGCTTGTGGTCGGGCTTACGACTTTGAACCTTGCTTTTTCCATTTATTTTCTTTTTCAAACCCTTCACATAAAAGATAACCATCTCATTTACAATTGGTTTACGCTTCAAGAAAAAGCCTATCAATTTGGTTTTCTCTTTGATTCATTGACCTTAATGATGTTAGTTTTGGTCAATTTTATAGCCCTTCTGGTAGAAATTTTCTCGCTCGAATACATGGAAAACGACCCAGATTTATACCGTTATTTCGGTTTTCTGAGTCTCTTTGTGTTTTCGATGTTGGGTATCGTTGTAACGGATAATCTTTTTGTATTATACGGTTTTTGGGAATTAGTTGGACTGAGTTCTTACTTACTGATTGGTTTTTGGTATAAAAAACCCGAAGCCGTCCAAGCCGCCAAAAAAGCCTTTTTGATGAATAGAATAGGCGATGTGGGCTTTTTGATAGGAATTTTTGGGGTTTATTTCTATAATCACCATAGTCTAAATTTGATGAATTTTATTGGTTACAGATTTTCATCAGTCGAAAGTAATTTACCAACTGTTTATTGCCTACTCCTTTTTTGTGGTTGTATCGCTAAATCTGCACAATTTCCTTTGCATACGTGGTTACCCAATGCCATGGAAGGACCAACGCCCGTATCTGCCCTCATACACGCTGCTACGATGGTAGTTGCAGGGATTTATTTATTAATTCGGATTTCGCCAATGTTTAATGCCGATGCTTCTGCAATTGTTGCAATGATTGGTGTAATAACAATGCTTCTGGGTTCAGTTTATGCAATTTTTCAAACCGATATTAAGAAAACTCTGGCGTATTCCACGGTTTCACAATTAGGTTTGATGGTGATAGGTTTAGGGTTCGATGTTTCAGCATTTCACCTATTGACTCATGCCTTTTTTAAGGCTGGGCTTTTCCTTTGTGCAGGGTCAATCATTCATGCCCTACATCACACAGGCGAAGATTTTGATGCTCAAGATATGAGATTAATGGGCGGTTTACGAAAGAAAATGCCTTTTACCTTTATTTGTTTTTTAATCTGTTCAATGGCTTTGATGGGGCTGCCTTTATTCTCGGGGTTTTTGTCGAAAGATGCGATTTTAGGTATGCAGATTCTATCTTTTGACGGAGTAAATACAGAAATACAAACTTTGGTAATTATTTGCTCAATTCTTTTAGGTATAATTCTAACCGCCATATACATGACTCGCCAAGTTTGGATGATATTTTTTGGAGAATTTAGAAATGAAAAAGTAGATATAAATTCAATCCATGAAGGTTCTTGGAAAATGAAATTACCCATTGGAATATTAGCTATGCTCTCGACTGGCTTTGTTTTTAGTTGGAATCCATTGAGTGTTCAAAGTAGCTGGTTTTGGAATTTCGATAAAGAACTTATGTGGATAATGTACAATACTGGTAAAGATAGACTTCAAGAAAATCATTGGGTAGGAGTAATCTCAACCTCAATGGCATTAATCGGAATTGGACTTGGTTATTTAACTCGAAATAAAGTTTATACTGAAATCCCAACGCTTGATAATTTTTACAACAAAATATTCATAAACTCAACGCTAAAACTATCCAACATCATTCAGTTTTTTGACCAAAGAATCCTTGATTACTTCGTGAATCTCTTGGCTGATTTACAAGTATTTATCGCCAAATTTATCGGCTGGTTTGATGCCAAAATTATTGACGGAATCCCCAATGGCACGGCTCATTCCGCTGGTGTTATTGGTCGAGTAACTCGTTCGGCACAAGGTGGAAAAGTGCAATTGTACGTGGCAATGGCATTTTTGGGGTTGGTTGGATTGTTGATTTTTATAATTATAACTACATGATTATCATTGCGAAAAGACAGTCGTATTTTGTCATTGCGAACGTAGTGAAGCAATCTTTCAGATTGATGAAATGAATTTTGAAAACCAAAATATAAAAGAGCTTAAAGTTTTCTGCCCGTAAGCTGACAGATTGCTTCGCTACGCTCGCAATGACAAGATTTCATACATACTTATAAAAAATGCCCATTTTATCATTACTCATATTCCTTCCCATTTTCGCATCGCTTGTTTTAGCGTTTACGCCTGAACGTTTTGTGCCTTATTTTAAGTGGATTACGCTCATCGTCACGGGAGTTGAATTATTACTTTGCGTTTATTTATACCTCATATTCAATAGACAAGTGACTGATTATCAGTTTCTTGAACAATACGATTGGATAACT
>JAYUIP010000028.1:0-1163 GCA_043765945.1 Arcicella sp. | reverse complement strand
CCATTTTATTTTACAGATTTAATCCTCTACCCACAATCTCATTAATGCCATCCCCATCCAAATCAAACCCAATTCTTCTGAATTCACTATTGGTTTTGGCGGTTCCTATTTTCTTGAAAATAAAAGAAATCTGAGTAGTTGTTCCCTCTGAATTTATGGAATTTGTATTGACTAATTCCCAACCTTCCGCTCCAAATTTTGCTAACATATCATTTACTACTTTTGCATCAATGCCATGTTTTCTATTACCATCAGCATCAAAAAACGCTGGTCTAATATCTGCCAAAACCGTTAGGTAATCCCATTTTATTAAAGTCATTTTTAATAGTTGGTTCTATGATATGGTTATTTCTGATTTTACGAAGTCAATACAAATTTTGTTCTTTTGGAAGAAATCTAAACCTAACATTCCGTCATATTCTGGAAAAATTCCATTTGCAGCAAAATTGTAAGTACATATTTCAAAACTTGAAATTTCAATTCCCAAACAATAAAATTTCTTGATTTTTACGTACTGAGCTTCAATTGTTCCACTGGCTGTTTCAAATTCTGTTTGTCCATAAAAATCTCCAAACGAGTATTTAAGCATAAATAAAGAGTTATAATCAATAATTGTTTTTGAAGCACCTGTATCAACGATTAGTCGTATTTTGTAATTATCAACTAAAACATCTTCTAAAATAATTATATCCTTTTGTTCCGTGGTTATGAATTTATATACTCTCATAAAAGGTAACGTTTTTTAGGAAATATACCTGTAAATACGGTTGTAGCTGTGGAAAAATTATCCCACCAGTTTGGTCTATTGATCACAATATGACCTTTGTCTTTATTGTGCATAATAACCACACCAGATAAAATATCAGTATCGCTATATTCTGGATTCCCCAAAAGAACCCATTCATCAGGAAACATTTTCTTTATTTCCTCAAAACTCAAAACCTGATTTTCCATCTTTTTAGGGGTTGGGTTTTAGGAGTTAAGTGTTGGTTAAAATACTCACACCTAATCCCTAACACCCAAAATTAAACATCCAACAACAAACGAGCTGGGTCTTCTAATAGCTGTTTCACTCTTACCAAGAACGAAACTGATTCTTTGCCATCAACAATTCTATGGTCGTAAGAAAGTGCTACGTACATAATTGGACGAATAACTATCTG
>JAYUIP010000027.1:0-3640 GCA_043765945.1 Arcicella sp. | reverse complement strand
AGAATATCTTGAAAATCAGGAAGTTATTATCATCTGTTACACTGGTCTGCAAAGCAAAATTGCCCAAAAAATCCTTGAAAAAAAAGGATTCAAAAACCTTAGAAACCTCGAAGGTGGATTGGAAGCATATTTAGCTTTTGATTAATATTATACGAAAACTAACTTACTGATTTTTAGGTATTTACGATTTTAGCAATCAATAACTAATAACCAATCACCATTTACTATCAACAAAAGCGTTATTTTTGACAAATTATTCATCTCACAAATCCACAATTCTCTGATGTTAGCATACATTGATTGGCACGCTTCTCCTATAATTTTTGAGCTATTCGGTTTTCCATTACGTTGGTATGGATTGATGTTCGCAGGAGCATTTTTGGCTGGTTATCAGATACTTAGCTATATTTTTAAGCAAGAAGGTCGCCCCATCGAACAAGCCGATGAACTCTTGCTTTATGCTATGATTTCAACGGTGGTTGGAGCAAGAATGGCTCATTATTTTTTCTATGAGTATCCATTATTATTAGCAGACCCAGGCAGGTTTTTCCTTGATATGATTACGCCACCCTTCTCAGGTTTGGCTTCTCACGGAACCATGCTTATGTTTTTTGCGATATACCTTTTTTCAAAAAAGAGAAAAGTTGCTTATCTGTACGTAACAGATCGTATTGTGCCAACCGTTGCTTTTGGAGGTGCTTTAATCCGTTTTGGTAATTTAATGAATTCTGAGATTGTTGGGAAGCCAACGGATGTTCCTTGGGCGTTCAGATTTTTTAATGATACTGAACATCCCGTGGTGGTTCCCCGTCATCCTTCGCAACTATACGAATCAATTTCCTGTATTTTGATTTTCATTTTGATTATGTGGTTATGGTCAAAAAAGAAAGAAAAAACGCCACACGGGCTTTTGACGGGTGTTTTCTTGATTATTCTTTTTACCCTAAGATTCTTGTATGAATTCTTAAAAGAGAATCAAGTTAGTTTTGAAGACAGTATGACTTTGAACATGGGACAGTGGCTTAGCATTCCATGTGTGCTATTAGGAATTATCATTTTATTTTTCGCTTTTAAGAAAAATAAGGGTGAGATCACCGTTTAAATTTTATATTTTTCATAGGTATTCTTAACTGTCTATTGCAATTTTTCAACTTTTAACTGCCTACATATTAGGCAGTTTGCTTAAAAAATAGGATATTTGCAGTAATACTTAATCATAATACGTTCAACTAAAACCCCACAATTAAAATCATGGAAAACCCACAAGAACAAGCAGAAAGTCAATTAGATAACTTGAAAAATGCTGCAACCGAGAAATTAGAAGGATTAGCAGATGCCGCTTCCGACAAAATTAAGGAAATGACAGGTATGGATGTATCAGCAAAGGCTGATGAACTTGCGGCTGCAGCAACAGAAAAATTAGAAGATTTGCAAGCGGTTGCATCTGAAAAATTTGACGATGCAAAAGAAGCAATTTCTGAAAAATTTGCCGAATTAACAGGTGGAGATTTAGGAGCAAAAGCCGACGAATTGAAAGCCGAAGCTACTGAAAAATTAGAAGATTTACAAGAAGTTGCTGCTGAGAAGTTAGAAGAAGCAAAAGAAGCCGCTTCTGGTCTTTGGGGTAAGGTGAAAGGAATTTTCGGAGCGTGAGTTTAGTTACTGGTTATTAGTAACTGGTTATTAGGCAATTGAATAATGAATTTGCAATCTAATAACTAATAGTCAGTTACTAACAATCAACCCTTAATTCCCATAAACCACATTATTCTTCAAAACTCCCACGCCAGCCATTCCTGTTTTCAAAATCCTCTTGGCTCGCAAGTATCTTTTTGCATTATAATCATCATAATTTGAGGCAGTTGTAATCATACTGCTCACTCGAACTTTATCTGAAGCGTGGATATATTCGCCATTTCCTAACCACATTGCCACATGAATAACTCGTTCAGAACCATCTTCCCTTTTTTCGCCAAAAAATAATAAATCGCCTGGCTTCAATTCATTCCAATTACCCATTTTGTCAGTTGTTTCACCAATCATTACTTGCTGAGAAGCATCACGAGGTAAGACAATTCCATTCAAAAAATAAACCGTTTTTGTGAACCCACTGCAATCAACACCTTTGAAAGAAGTACCGCCCCAAAGATAAGGAACACCCATTAATCGTTTGGCAGTTTTGATTAAGCTCTCTTCCGAAGCACTTATTTTTGCTAACCATTCATTATAAACATTTGATTCATTTTTTGGAATAAACCCTGTTCGTTGGTCGGCAAAAAGCACTTGATAAAAATCACCTTTCTCGGCAACTAATTCCATCATACAACCCGCCACTAAATCTGAAACCGTGGCAGATTCTTCGTCAGGCTCTGAATATGCTGAACCATAGGCACGAGTATAAATGACTTTCGGAACAGCTTTCCAACGATCAATTCCTTCTTTGTTCATCATTGTGATTGCACCTCTATCCACCCACGAAATATATTGGTCGGGTGTTTGGATTAATAGCCAACCATTATCTTCTTTTTCTAAAACCCTCACTGGCATACCCATGAGTGCCTGTGAAGCCAATTCGCCAGCGTGTTTGGGTGAATAACGAATATTACAAACCGAAACTTCCACCAAACCATAGATTTTATCCTCTAATTCGGGTTCTGGGAGGGTTTTTATTTCATCAACGAGATTAACTTTCTCAATTTTGAGACGTTCGAGCAAGAAACTTTTTGCTCCAAATAAATTCGTCCGACCCGTCAGAATCAGTTGATTATTTTGCTTGAAAGCATCTATTTGAAAAATGGCAGTGCGTTTATCAGGAGCAAATCGTTGGGTGAAACTTTCAATAATTTGGGTAATTGAAGAGTCCGCTTTGATTCGTTTTGGAGCATTATTTTTGCGTGGTGTGGTTGGTCCAGCACCCAAAAGGGCAAACGGAAACACACAGAGGCAAACAAGTAAATATTTTTTCATGGGTTGTGGATTTTGACGTAGAACCTATTTATGTATTTCATTTCCAATAAAAACGAAAAGCGTAAACAGGTTCTCGAAGAGTCAGAAAAACTAAGTCAAAAAATATGCCAAGAAAGGAAAGAAGGAAAATTAAAAATCCTATCAGTTTTGTTATTACTATGATTTTAAACCATTCATCTATCAAAATTAGGGCGATTTGTAAATTCAGTTTGAGAAGGCGAAATTTAACTTAACTTTATGGTGTTATAATAAAAAAACAAAATAAAATGACAGTCATACGTAAACATTCATTCATTCGTAAAATCAAGGATATTTCCATCAGCGGCTCGTTGGCATTGGCTATTTTGGGGAATTCAGTTATACTCCAAAGTTGTGGCAATAGTGACTCTTCAAAAAGTGAAGACTACGAGGAAGTTGAAGTTTATACGAAGGGTGTAAGAACCTATATTTCTGAAACTTCAAAAGGACAATTTAAAATTACGGACGAAACACAGGTGCCAGCCGATAGCTCCGTTGCCATCGTGACATATTTAGATGGCAGAAAGGAAACGCTTTCACCCCAAGCAGTTAAAGCGTTGATTGACAGTGATATAAAAAATAATCCAACTACAATTGGACAAAATAATGCCTTACCAAATGCTCTACTTTTTGGTGGAATGGGATATTTATTGGC
>JAYUIP010000026.1:0-1166 GCA_043765945.1 Arcicella sp. | reverse complement strand
CGGCAGAATTGTACTGATAAAAAGACGTTAATTGTAAGCGTGGATTGATTGCAAGCCTAATTTCTGGTGAAAATAAATGCGTTACTTTCGATTCTTTTTTATCGCCAACATTCTCAAATTCATTGCGAGTGTATGAAACTTTTGCCGAGACATTAGGCAAAGGTGAATACCTTAATTCTCCACTGAATGCAGTAAGATTTCCATTATAAAACCCGCCTAAATCGCTCGAAATTCGATAAGAGAAGGCTTTTGATTGGTCTGACCTGTACGAAAAGTTATAACGAGTATAAAAATAATTGTTGGGTTTAATCGTAATGCCAACGATTGAAAATGCTTCATCAACCACCTGCCAAGTCGGAATAACTTGCCCTACGAGCCTGTTACCCGTATTCCAAAGCACCCAAACGGGAAAAATATACAATTCGGCTTGCTGAAATTTGCCATCATTTGCTCGGTGGTAGGCATCCAAAGAAAAGCCTGGGTCCATTTGTCTCATAAATTTTGGTTTCCACTTTGGGCGAGTAATTCTATATCCTCCAAAATTGGTATTAATTAAATTTGAAGCATAGACAAATCCCATGCTTGGATTATAGTCTTGGGAGATGATGGACTGTACTAAAAAAGCCTTCCAACTATTATTCTCAAATACAAAATTACTCAGAACTGTAAAACCATCACCCCCATCACCCGAAGTTTGGCTTTTGGCAAGCATAAAATTCCAACTGAACGGGTCGGTTATTCTGACAAATCCATCCACTGAAAAAGTAGCATTACTGAATCCAGATTTCCCAAACGCTGCCTCCGTATTTTGATAGGTAATCATCGTACCAAAACGATTTTGTTTCCCCAGATTTCTACTGTAACGAAGTACCCCAAAATTGGTTGCTCCTAAGATTCTCTACTATTTTTAATCCTGAGATTTCTTTTGACGGGTTTTGCGGGGGGAAAGCCGTACCATCCTGAGCAATTAATGAATGCAAAGAACATAGACTTATTATCAAGAAAATGCAAGTAAAAAGTTGTTTCATCATCATATTATTTAACAAATTTTGATGTTTCATGAGCAGAATTTGTGTTCGATGGATTCATCTTTAATAATTTTCCCTCCAAATAATACTTCATTAAAATGTACTTTAAACTTGACAATTCTCACAAGTCCCTTCAAC
>JAYUIP010000025.1:0-10242 GCA_043765945.1 Arcicella sp. | reverse complement strand
GGGATTTGTAGTTGATAATTAAAGAAAAATAGTTTTTATAATATGTTAACTGCCAGAATGCCAATTACTTCCGAAGAATGGGAGCAATATTATGACCTCCGTTTCAAGGTTTTGCGGGAGCCTTGGGGGCAATTAAAAGGGAGTGAGGTTTTGACGGACGAAGACCAAGCTGACCATGCGATGGTGGTTGATTCAAAAACTAACAAAATCGTCGGCGTTGCTCGAATGCAAACCAATTCGTCTATTCAAGGACAAGTTCGTTGTGTGGCAGTTTCGCCAGAAATGCAGGGTAGGGGAATTGGGAAATTATTGATGAGTTATTTAGAAAACGTAGCCCAAAAAAAAGGATTCAAAGAAATTGTGCTTGACGCTCGTGAAAATGCCTTGAAGTTTTATCTTTCAATCGGTTATGAAATTATTGGAGAATCATATTTACTTTTTGGCGTGATTCCGCACTTTAAAATGATTAAACGTTTTACCGTTGCACTTTAACATCAAAATTTACTATCCCCGATGTTATTACTTGCCCTGTTGAAGTAATGGTATTGTTAATGGAATTTACTTTAATAACCCCTTTTCGAGTAACTGATTTTCCATCTTTGGTTGTTCTTGTGTTCTGAAACATATAAATTTTTCCCGCCTCAATCACCAAATCTTGAGTCGTATTTGGAATGGCTAAACTCTTCAAAAACAAGTCATTAACTGTACCAAATTCAATGGGAACATTAATAGGGGCAAAAAAGGTAGGTGTTCCGCCCGATGCTGCAACATTTGTACAAATTTTATCACTTGCCGTTATTGGCAAACCCAAAGCACCCCGTCGAGGATTTGATAAAAGAGTGGGTTTAATGGATGGAGAGCCAATCGTTGCGTAGGTGATATCTACAAGATTGATGTTTGAGTCCAAATCACAGACGTTGTAAACATCTCCCGAAGCGGAGGAAAATCTTGAATTTATTATACTTCCTTGAACACCTAAATTTACATTCGACCAAGAAGTGATTTGTTCAGCACCAGAAGGAATAATTTCCACATTTTTTAATGAAATTTTGCCTTTGTTATCGGTAATAACGATGTAAAAATTACGAAAAATATTCGAACCAACTGCTGGCAAACTAACCTCTAATGTTCTTGTTTGCTCATCAACATCTTTTAATTTTACGTTATCCAACAGTAAAACCCCTCTTTTTTCATTATTTTCCGTAACATAAACCGACATTTTAATGGGACGGCTTCCGTCAGCACTCTTTTTAATATTATAAGAAACGGCAATCACGTCATTATTGGAAAGTGTGATGGTTCGAGGATTACTATTTTCAATTCGAGTATCGGTAAATTTAATATCTAATTTGCCATCAGGTTGAACAATTGGTTCAGATCCAGGCTCAGGCGTTGGACCTGCACATGAGAGAAGATAAAGGCTTAATATGGTAAGGATAAAAATATTTTTCATGTTTGGTGAGGCATTTCAATACCCAGCATTATTTATGGGGTTAAAAATAGTGATTATCTTGCTCTTAGGCAAAATTATAATTTCAAAACGATTCAAAACTTGTAAATCTCAGAAAATCCATCTATTTTTAATAGCTTAATTCGTTTAAAACCTCAATTAAAAATCTTTATGAAACGCATCTTCTTTTTAAATTCTATTCTCATTTTCGCTTTAATTACCTGTAATAACGTTGAAAACGAGCAACGGGAAATCAGTACTCCCAGAAATAAAGCCGCTCCTTTATTTTCGATTCAATCCAACAAAAAAATAATTGATGACCCAAAGGTTGAGGCAGTTCTAAAAATTGAACGGAACGATAGTCTTTTGCTTGAAACCAATAATGGCATCAAGATTCGAGGGGCAGTTTCCCAATATGAAGACAAGGAATCTTATGGTTTTGAGATTCGAGATAAATCGGATTCTCTTTCCAATAAATCGCTCTTGGGTTTACCAAAAAATGACGATTGGATTCTGCACGGACCGATGTCGGATAAATCTTTGATTAGAAACGTTTTGACTTATACTTTATTTCAATCAAATGAGTAAATACGCTTCCAAGTGCTAATTTGTGGAATTAGAGATTAATGGAAATTACAAAGGATTATATATTTTAATGGAAAAATCAAGCAAGATAAAGGGAGAATTACCATAAAAAAGCTGGATAAAGATGACGATTCTTCCGAAAAAATATCAGGCGTTAAGTATTAATTTTATAAGTACTTTTTTATCAATGATGGTTGAATTGCAACTAAACGTTCATTCTTCAATATTAGTTAATTAGGGGAATTTTATGATTCATTCATGCCAAACTCTTATTTCACGTTCAAACAATTTACCATTCATCAAGACCAAACGTCAATGAAAGTGACAACTGATGCTTGTATTTTGGGGGCTTATGCAGATGTAAAAAAAACAACAAACATTTTAGATATTGGTACTGGAACGGGACTACTTTCCTTAATGTTAGCACAACGGGCAGAAGCGAAAATAGATGCTGTTGAACTTAACGAATATGCTTACAATCAAAGCCTTATAAATATTAATAACAGTTATTTCAAGGGTAAAATAACGGTTTATAGAACTTCTATCCAAAATTTCAGAACTGATAATCTGTATGATTTAATCATCAGTAATCCCCCATTTTTTCAGAATCATTTAAAGGCTGAAAATGAATCTCGTAATAATTCTCTTCATACAGATACATTATCTTTTACTGATTTATTAGAGACTGTCCTAAGATTGCTTATTTTTAATGGCACATTTATTGTTTTGTTGCCTGCTTATGAGAGTTCGGTTTTTGAGCAATTAGCCATTTCACAAGAACTTTATCCGCAAAAAAAACTCATGATTCATCACCGAGAAGGGAGTAAAATATTAAGAATTATCACGACCTTTGGAAGATTAAAAAAAGATATTATCAACGAAGAATTAATTATTAAAAATCCTGACGAAAGTTATACGCCTGATTTTAAGAGGCTTTTGAAGAATTATTACTTGGCATTTTAATGTTAAATAGATATGGATAACTTATCAAGAATTACCTTAGATCCATTTGTTATGGGTGGAAAGCCTTGTATCAGAAGAATGCGAATAACCGTTGGAATAATAGTCGGATTGATTGCTTCCGACTATTCTTTTGAAAATGTCTTAAATCTATATCCATATCTTGAAAAAGCTGATATTTCAGAAGCATTGAAATATGCAGCTTGGCGTTCGGAAGAAATGGAAATACCTTTGGCTCTCGCATGAAAATATTAATTGACATGAATTTATCGCCGATTTGGGTAGATTTCTTCAAAATTAATGACATCGAATCGGCACGTTGGTCTAATTATAGGTCAAGCGAATGCAAAAGACATTGAAATCTTCAATTATGCAAGAGAAAATGATTTTGTAGTATTTACTAATGACTTAGATTTTAGTGCAATTTTGGCATCAAGTCAAGCATCTTTACCAAGCGTGATTCAAGTTAGAACTCAAAATTTACTTCCTGATTTTATAGGTAATATTGTTTTACAGATGATTGTTCAATTTAATGAAATGCTTATTTCAGGGTGTCTTCTAACTTTTGATGAGCAAAGAACTCGAACAAGAGTTTTGCCTCTTTTCTAATTATCCCTGTTTAAAAATCCCCTGACAAAAATGTTAGATATATCCATTATCATACCACTTTATAATGAAGAAGAATCATTGCCCGAACTGTCCGCTTGGATTGAACGGGTGATGAATGAAAATAAGTTTAGTTACGAAATCATTTTTGTGAATGACGGTAGCCGTGATAATTCATGGAAAGTGGTCAAAAGTCTTTCTGAGAAAAATGCAAATATTAAGGGTATTTCATTCAGTAGAAATTATGGTAAATCTGCTGCCCTTCATGTAGGGTTCAAAGATGCAAACGGCAAGGTAGTTATTACGATGGATGCCGACCTTCAAGACAGTCCCGACGAGATTCCAGCCTTGTATAAAATGATTGTGGAAGATGATTACGACTTGGTTTCAGGATGGAAACAAAAGCGTTTTGACCCTATCACCAAGACGATTCCAACAAAACTTTATAACGCTGCGACACGCTCAATGTCAGGCGTTTATCTGCATGATTTCAATTGTGGATTAAAGGCTTATAAGAATGAAGTTATCAAAACCATTACGCTTTACGGAGAAATGCACCGATACATTCCCGTAATGGCAAAGTGGAACGGTTTTGATAAAATTGGCGAAAAAGTAGTACAACATCAAGCCCGAAAATATGGCACAACTAAATTCGGAATTGAACGTTTTTTATACGGATTTTTAGATTTATTGTCTATTACTTTTGTCCAAAAATTTGGCAAACGCCCCATGCACCTTTTTGGTGGTTTTGGGATATTGTCATTCTTCATTGGAACAATCATAACGTTTTATTTAATTGGGGAAAAAATTTACGCTATTGCTAAGCATTTGAAGTTCAGAAACGTAACCGACAATCCTCTTTTCTTCTTGGCATTAGTAGCCATCATTATTGGTGTACAACTGTTTGTGGCTGGATTTATTGGAGAATTAATGACTCGTAATTCAGATAAAGTGACAGATTATCAGATTAAAGAAACGATATAAATTATTATTTTTATCTTTGAAAAAAAACATTAAAATAATGGTCGAAATACAAGAAAACATAATCCAAATTCCAAGAACCTTAGAGGAATTTATGGAATGGGAACAGCCAAATGATGGCTTTAAATATGAATGGAACGATGGAGAAATTATAAAATTTACAGGCATGAACAGAAAACAGCTATTTATTTTTGATGTATTAAATTTACTATTTATTGAGAAAAAACTTTATGAAAAAGGCTCTTTAATTCCTAAATCTGATGTCCAACTTACTGGAATACAAATGCGAAGACCAGATATTGCTTTTTTCACTCGTGAACAAGTTTATCAAGGAAGAGAAGGCACTGAAATTATTCCAGATTTTGCCATTGAGGTGATTTCAAGTGGCGATAAAATGATTGATGTTGAAAATAAATTAATTGAATATTTCAAAGCGGGTGTAAAAGTGGTTTGGCATATTATTCCAGCCCAAGAAGTAGTGTACGTTTATACTTCTCGGAGTGAAGTAAAAATCTGTTTTGACAAAGACATTTGTTCTGCAAAACCAGTTTTAGAAGATTTTGAAATTAGTGTAGAAGATATTTTTAAGGACTATAAAATTAATTGTTGAGGTTTTAATTGTTGAACGGTCGGCGTTCCGATTGTTGAAAAAATCTCGCTCACCTCAACAATCCAACACCTCAACAAATCAATAAATTAAAACAAATGAGCAATTTAGCTTGGCTTGGAAGAACCACATTATTAATCGGAGAAGAGCGTCTCCAAAAACTTCAGAATTCTCACGTTTTAGTTGTTGGATTAGGTGGCGTGGGTTCATTTGCCGCAGAATTTATTGCCCGTTCAGGCGTTGGAATGATGACCATTGTTGATGGTGACGTGGTGGATGCGTCCAATAGAAACCGACAATTAATTGCCCTTGCCACCAACCACGGGCGACCCAAAGCTGATTTGATGGCTGAACGATTATTGGCAATTAATCCCGAATTAAAACTCACTTCCATTCGTGAATTTCTTTCCCCAGAAGCGTCAGAAGCCATTTTAAGTAATACAAAATTTGATTATGTCATGGATTGTATAGATTCTGTTACCCCCAAATTAACCCTCCTGACAACGGCTCATAGAAAAGGTTTACCCATCGTCTCATCCATGGGTGCGGGCGGAAAAATTGACCCAACCAAAATCTGTACTGCCGATTTATTTGATACTCGTGAGTGTTATTTAGCTTCATTGATGCGAAAACGTTTGCGTAAAATCGGAATCACAACAGGAATAAAAGCCGTTTATTCAACCGAGGAAATGATGAAAGAATCACTGATGCTGACGGACGGAGCAAACTATAAAAAATCAGCTTATGGGACAATCTCTTATATGCCCGCTGCTTTTGGTGGAGTTTGTGCGTCAGTGGTTTTAAGAGATTTGTTAGGATATCCAGTTGAAATGGAGAAAAAATTAAAGGCATTAGCTGCCCGAGAGAAAAAACAAAAACAAGTTGAGGCAAAGCGAAAATAAGTAATGGTTAAAATTTAGGGATTAATAAAACAACTAACTCTCTGTCAATGACTTACAAAAAATCAAAACTTTGTTTAGATGTACACGATTGCTTGTTTGTTTTTTTTGACCACCAAATTAGCTAAATTTCTCAAAAAATAAACGTAGTTTATAAAAATATACTTCCACGCTTGCAGTATTATTTTATGAGATTAACATTATTTTACAGTTTTTACAGTACAAATTACAATATGGTCTCCTCTATATTAATGAAAGTTAGTATATTTACAAAAATCAATGAACTCTTTTAAAAACTTATGGCTAAACTTTTACATTTAAGTACATTTGAATCTGACGCTGGCGATTTAACTGTTTTTGAAAAAATACTTCCTGGTGAAATCAAGCGAGTTTTTTATATACGTGGTAAGGAAGGTCATGAGAGAGGCGGACATAGACATTTGAAAACTTGGCAAGCATTAGTCTGCATAAATGGAAGCTGCAGAATTTTTGTGGACAATAGTAAAAAACAGGAATCCTTTTATTTAGATTCTCCTGAAAAGTGTTTGCTTTTAGCCCCAGAAGATTGGCACGTGATGGACGAATTCACCGATTCTTCAATATTGCTCGTCTTAGCAAATACGCAGTATGAAAAAGATGATTATATCTTTGAACCTTATGAACAGACAGTCTCTCTGGAAATTTGAAAGATGCAAATACCATTCCTGAGTCTTAAAGCAACTAACCAAGTTTACGAAGTTCAAATTGCCGAAATAGTTGCCAATGTATTGTCTTCTGGGTGGTATATTTTGGGAGAAAAATTAAAACAATTTGAAACTGAATTTGCTCAATATTGTGGCGTAAAACATTGCATCGGAGTAGCCAATGGTTTAGATGCTCTCACAATCATTTTAAAGGCTTCTGAATTTCCTGAAAATTCGGAAATTATAGTACCAGCCAATTCCTACATCGCAACAATTCTATCCGTTTCCAACGCCAACCTTGTTCCTGTTCCTGTTGAACCAAATTTAACTGATTATCTAATTGATTATCAGGTAATTGAGCGAGCAATTACACCCAAAACAAGAGCGGTTTTAGTAACTCATCTCTACGGAAAATGCTGTGAAATGGACAAAATTACTGCCCTCGCCCAAAAGCATAATCTCAAAGTTTTTGAAGATGCCGCCCAAGCTCACGGAGCAACGTATAATGGCGAAAAAGCGGGTAATTTATCAGATGGGGCAGGGTTTAGTTTTTATCCTTCTAAAAACCTCGGAGCAATGGGTGATGCAGGAGCAATAACGACGAATAATGATGTTTTGGCGAATAGAATTAAAGCGTTACGAAATTACGGTTCAAATGAGAAGTATGTGTTTGAATATCAAGGATATAATTCACGTTTAGATGAAATTCAAGCGGCAATTTTAAGTTTGAAATTACCTCATTTAGATAAAGAAAATGAGTATCGTAGAAGCATTGCTAAACGATATTTAAAAGAAATAACTAACGATAAAATTATCCTTCCAAACAACAATTCAGTAAACCAAGACGCTTGGCATCTTTTTATTGTTCGAACGGATGAAAGAGATACATTTAGGGCATTTTTGAGTGAAAAAGGTATAGGAAGTGATGTTCATTATCCGATTCCTCCGCACAAACAATTAGTTTATCAAGAATGGCAAAATTTGTCTTTCCCAATTACCGAAAAAATTCATCAAGAAGCTGTCAGTTTACCGCTAAATACTGCTTTAACTGAAAAAGAAATCTCGTATATTATCCAAAATATCAATCAATACTAAATACCACTAATAACGATATAATGCTTCTCTCTGTAATCATACCCGTATATCATGGTGCTGTAACAATCCAAAAACTTGTGGATGTTGCACAGGAACAATTGAAGGTTTATCCCTTTGAAATTGTTTTGATAAATGATGGCAGTAAAGATGATTCCGAGAAAGTTTGCCTTGAACTTTCGGCAAAATTTAAGAATATTTCTTTCTTATCTCTCCGCAAAAATTTTGGAGAATTTCAAGCAGTAATGTGTGGACTGAACCATGCAAAAGGAGATTATTCTGTTATTATTGACGATGATTTTCAGAATCCGCCTTCCGAAATAATCAAATTGCTGGAAACCGCACAGAAAGAAGATTTTGACGTAGTTTACGGACAATATGATGAGAAAAAGCACCATCAATTTCGGAATGTTGGCAGTTGGTTTGTTAATCAAATCACTACTTCTCTTTTCAAAAAACCACAAGATTTATATTTGTCAAGTTTTAAATTGATTAAAAAGGAGGTTGTCGAAGAAATTTGTAAATATAAAGGACCATATCCTTATATTGACGGACTAATTTTTAATGTAACCGATAATGTTGGAAAAGTGACGGTTCAGCACAATGATCGCCACCACGGAGAATCAAATTATACCGCCAAAAAATTAACCAGTTTATTTCTCAATATCATTTTTGGATATTCGCTTTTGCCAGTTCGTTTGGCGATGTTTTTGGGCTTTTTATCTACATTTATTGCCTTAATATTATCCCTTTTTCAATTCATGGACCTGGTAGATTATCCCATCAGATTGGTAGTCCTTTTTGTGGGAGGAATTCAATTAATATCCATTGGAATTGTGGGAGAATATATCGGAAAAACGTTTCTGACCCAAAGCAATACGCCTCAATATACCCTCAAAATCAAGAAAATAAACAATGCTGAATAGTAGCTCGGAAGAATTTAAAATGATGTATCAAGCCGAAGAAAAACTTTGGTGGTATAGAATTCTCCACGGAAAAATATTGGTTGAAATTCAGCTAAAATTTGCTTCAAAAAATGATATTTCAATTTTAGATATTGGTTGCGGAACGGGCGGTTTATTGAGTTTTTTACTACAACATAATTACACAAATCTTCAAGGAATTGATTATTCCGAACACTCCATTCACTTCTCAAAATTAAGAAATCTTGATGTGCAAAAACTGAATATTGAGAAACTTCAAACAGCATTTCCGACACAAAAATTTGATGTAATTATTTGTAACGATGTGTTTTATTGTTTAGATAAAATACAGGTTATCACTGCCTTACATAATATTGAAACGCTTTTAAATCCCAACGGGATCTTCCTTTCAAATAATAATGCCTTCAATATTTTCTACGGAACGCATGACATTGCCGTAGGTGGAAAATGGCGATTTACACACAAAGATTTTCAAGAATTTACGGCAAAAACTTCTCTAAAAATTCAGTATTATACCTATTGGACTTGGGTACTTTCACCTTTAATTTTAGTGGTTAGAATCTTACAACAAATTCAGTTAAAATTGAGCTTAATTAATACTGAGAATTTAGTTTCTGATGTCAGTATTCCGCCCGTTTGGTTGAATCAGATGTTTTACAAAATCGTAAAATTGGAAGAGAAAATATTGAGGAAAGGATTTTTTGGAAGTTCATTATTTTTGAGAATTGGCAAATAAACTTGACTCAATCATAATTTATAATGGATTCAATAATGTGTAATTACGGAAACCGAAGGCTTCCGTAATTACACATTATTTCTTTAAAAAATACCTTTCGAAAACTGAATTTTTCTTCAAAGAATATTCCAAAACTGCCGACTCATCTCCGTAGGCAACTCGTTGAAATTCAAGCATATTTTTTGCCTTAAAAACAAACGGTTTTTCAATCGTTGTAAGCAGGTTCTTATAGTCAAAAGTGTTTTTGATATGGTTGAAATTTGCCAATGAATTTAAGAGTAATAAAAGTAAGATTCCAACGCCAATGAATGATTTCAATTTCATCTTTTCAACCGCAGATATCCCTACTAAAATTGATAACATAAAAAACGAAGGGAAAGACACTCGAATATTGAAATCGTTATATATTCCGATTCTATAAATGGCAATTAAACAAGGAAAAATTACGGCAATTTTCCATAAAATCTTGTATTGATTTTGGGAATAATTGAGAAATAATCCCCAGATGATAAAGTTAGAAATAGTATAAATTGAATAAAAAATTAACCAAGATTTTACGCCCGTTTGCCAGATAAATTCTGTATTGTTTACATGAATTCCTTCGGTGCTTACGAAGTAGAGTAGGAGAGGAGCAAAAGAGATAATTAAGAATAGCATTAATATCAAATCCCTTATTGAATTACTTGAAAGCACATTTCT
>JAYUIP010000024.1:0-3649 GCA_043765945.1 Arcicella sp. | reverse complement strand
TGCTCCTGTGGCACTTAATGTTACGTTTTTATCAGCACAAAAAGGAATTGCTCCTCGAACTGTGATAGATGGGGCATCTGGTAAAGGGTTTACGGTCGTTCTTATCGTGTCCGAAATGGCAAGGGCTTTACAACCATTTGTATCTGTTATTGCAACGGCAATGCTATTAGCTTTTTTCCATGAAAAAGTACGATTTACTGATTCTAAAACCGTGTTTCCATCCACTATCCAACGATATAAATTCTTTTTCCCTTCTGGCGTTGTACTTGGCTGGCTGGCTTGAATAGTAGTACTGTCTTCATCACAAAAAATCTTTGGTTTTATGACGGTAACAATTGGTTTGATTGGTAACGGACTGATATTCACTTTCAATGGATCTGAATTATCGGCAAAACATCCAAAAACATCTCTAACCTTTACTGTATATGTCCCTGTTGCAATAACAGATACTTCTTGTTCTGTTGACACTTCTTGCTTTGTAGCTTCGTCTCTCCAACTATAACGGTTGATATTTCCATTTGAAAATAGTGCTTTCAATGTTACTTTACCTCCCAAACAAACCGTTGCGGAAATAGGAGATGGATTAATAACTGCCTTCAAAGGTGCATTCCGAACGGTTACAATAACGTTTTGAGAAGTGTCTGAGTTACAGGCATTCTGACCAATAGTTCTAACATAAAACTTGCCTGTTTTCCCAAGTGCCGTAATCGTAAAATTCTTGCTTGTTGTGTCAATTAAAACAGTTTTCTTATCACTAAATTCTAAACTATTTTTTGCATTAAACCATCTGTAAATCTGATTAGGGGATTCTGTTGACGTGAGGCTCACCGTTGAATCTGGGCAGAAAGTAATGGGTCCGCTCGTGCTGATGGTTGGTGTTGTGGGTAATGGTTTTACCGTAATAACAACCTCATCCGACAAATCTTTTGACTTGCAAACGGGACTGATTGTACTATTTGTAAAAGTTGATACTGCCCTAACTTTAATTTTTATAATTTCGTTTTCTGTCTTTTTGGAAGAACCTGAAACGTCAATTTGATTACCAGTTCTGTTGAAGTAATCCCATTCAAAAGTTGTTCCCGTAGTGGTTGAAGCAGCTTTTAAGGTTGTAAATTCACGAAAACAAAATTCATTTTTATTGAGATTCGTAATCGTTGGTTTTGCAGGTAATGGGTTGATTGTCAGCACGAAAGGAAATGACGGCAGTGATGTACAAGTGTTTGCATCAGTGTAAGTTAAACTATAACTTCCTGCGGTTTTTACGTTAATACTGGTAGTTGTTCTTCCCGTATTCCATAAATAACCTCCCGTTCCTTTATTATTAGAATTTAACGTAATACTGTCCGATTCACAGATGGCATTCGCTGTTCCTTTGTCGATAATTGGCGGTAATGGTTTGAGATTTACAGTAACTAAAAAGGGATTTGAAGCTATTGAAAAACAGCCATTTAAGTCTTTCGCTTTCACCGTATAACTATTTGAACCAACACTTCGTACTGTGATGCCATCTGCACCCGTAGTCGTAGTATCACTTATTGACGAACCCAATGTTTTAGTCCAAATATTTGACCCTGTTGAAACACTAAAAGAGGAGTTTAATATAACGCTCAAACCCTCACAAAAAACAATTGCACCTCTGGCAGAAATTGTTGGTTTTGCCGGTACGTTTGGAAATAATTGCAAAATAACCCCCGTAGGAGAATCATCTGAAATACAACCTACTGAATTTTCTGAATTAACGGTATAAGTGTATATACTTGCAGGAGGCGTTGAAGCGTCTGCACCCGTAACATTAATTGAGTTGGTTGTCGTAGAACTTGTTACAAGTACTCCATTCTGTTTCCAATTGTATTTTGCCCCTCCACTCGTAGCGGTTAATGTTTTGAAGTCTGTTCCACAAACAACATTTGGCGTAAAGGTTGCAGGAGTAATAGTTGGAGCAGAAGGTTTAGGTGATATTTTCAATACGGCAGGAGCGGCTTCACTTGAAATACATCCTACTGCATTTTGGGCTGCCACTGTGTAATTATAATTCCCTGGAGTGCTTACATCAGTTCCAGTTACGGTTATTGAATTAATTGAACCACTGATGGCAACTCCATCTCGCTTCCAAAAATAAGTTGAACCTGCTACACTCGTGGTTGTTAAAACTTGTGTAGCTGTGCCACATATCGGAGATACAACAGGGGCTATAAGCGAAATAGTTGGTGTAGCAATTGCTGGTGACAACGTCAGGGAAACGCCCGTGGCAGAAAAGTTGAGTGGGCAACCAATTGAATTATTTACAGCAGCTGTGTAAATATACGTTCCTGCGGGTGCATCAGTTCCTGTGACAGTTAAGGTATTACTTGTACTTGCTGGCAAAGTTGTTGCTCCTCTCTTCCAAACATACGATGCTCCACCACCACTGGCTAAAAGCGATTGCGTTGATGAACCACAAATAGGAGTTGAAACAGAAGCAGGAGAAATTGTAGGAGCCGCAAGTGTAGGTGACATACTAATTACCACCGCATTACTTATTGATACACAGGAAGTTAAGATATTGGTATTACTCACTGTATAGCTATAACTTCCAGGCGAACCCACATCATTTCCTGTTACAACGATTGAGTTAGCTGCACCTGTAATTGTTGCTCCATCCCTTTTCCAAGTATAATTTGGCACCGTTGTGGAAATTAATGTTTGAGTACCTGTTCCGCAAACAGGTGTTGAAACCGTTGCAGGAGTAACAGCTGGAACGGTTGGAATAATCCCTGCGGCAACTGTAACGCTCAAAGTAGAGGTTACTGAACCTTTTAAAATCGTTATCGTATACGATCCAGTCGGTTGGATGGATGTTGGCGTTGAAGCAATAATTGCCGTAGTACCTGTTACTCTCCAAGCATAAGAAGTGATACCTGTTGTAGGTGCAATTGATATATTGGCAGTTCCAGAACCTGTGCAATTATAACTTGTAATCACAGCACTCTGCGACCATGAAATCTGCGTAGTCAATAAAACTATGCACAAAAACAAGATTAATTTTTTGGAGATATTCATCATAATCAGGGTATGCTAAGGATGTTGGCGGATTTATTTTATTTGTTTCTGAAAGTAAGCTACACTCATGGTTTTTATACAATTATTTGTAGAAACAAAGTAATGCCTTGTATCTACGAATCAATCAACGAATTAACGTTTAAAAGAGCAAGGCATTGTCTTGCCTGTGAGGTAAAATATCTACAATTCATCAACTGTTGCTTCTGAGACCACAATTGGCTGGGCATCTTGCAAGGTTTTCCACAACAAATCTTTCAATTCAACCAATCCCTGTTGCAGGATTGAAGAGATAAAAATATGGGGTAAACCCTCGGGAATTTCAGATAAAATGCGTTTATGGTCTTCGTCAGATTGTACTAAGTCCATTTTTGAAATACACAAAATACGTTCCTTATCTAACAACGCAGGATTATATAATTTTAATTCATTCAGTAAAATTTGGTATTCTGTTTCAATATTTTCGGCATTTGAAGGTACCATAAACAACAAAATAGAATTCCTTTCAATGTGTCGTAAGAATCTGGTTCCCAAGCCTTTACCTTCCGCTGCTCCTTCAATAATTCCAGGAATATCCGCCATAATAAAAGACTTATACCCACGGTAAGAAACT
>JAYUIP010000023.1:0-1169 GCA_043765945.1 Arcicella sp. | reverse complement strand
TAATAAATTGTTGTCGATGTAATACTTGGAGTCGTGAAACTCGCTCCCGTTGAAATACTCGCTCCACCAGTTGCAGCTACATACCACATCGCAGTTCCTGTTGCACAAGTTCCTCCTAAAGTAACAGTTCCCGTTCCACAAATGGCATCTCCTTTGGTAGTTGGTGCATTTGGAATTGGATTAATGGTTGCTGTTACTGGCGTTCTTCCTGATTCACAGCCTTCTGTTGTCTTGCAACTTACGTAAAACGTAGTAGTTGAAGAAATACTTGGCGTTGTGAAACTTGCTCCTGTTGAAACACTCGCTCCACCAGTTGCTCCTGTGTACCACATCGCAGTTCCTGTTGCACAGGTTGCTCCTAACGTTACCGTTCCCGTTCCGCAAATTGCCGCTGGGGTTACCGTTGGGGCATTTGGAATTGGGTTTATCGTTGCAATAACTGGCGTTCTGTTTGATTCACAACCTGCGGCATTTGTTTTACAACTTACATAATAAGTAGTTGTTGCTGAAATACTTGGTGTTGTAAACGATGCCCCGCTTGCGATTGATGCTCCACCTGTTGAGGCTGCATACCACATAGCTGTTGCTCCTGTTGAACAAGTTGCTCCTAACGTAACCGTTCCAGTTCCACAAATTGCGGCTGGCGTTACCGTTGGTGCTGTTGGGGAAGCCTCAACTGATTTCTTGACCGTATTTGATTCTCCTCCAATATAATCCAAACAACCTGCACGTCTTGCACAACGAATGTAGCAAGTTGCTACCGTAATTGCTCCTGGCTGATAATCAGGCGTGTTTGTATTTGGAATTTCTGTATAAAGATTCTGTCCTACAATATTCAACGGACAAGTTCCAGTTGATGACAATGAAGTAGTTTGTAACCAAACATATTCAATGGCAAGACTTGCATCTCCACCCGTTGGTGATGTTACGCTCGTGATTTTCGATGGCGTTCCGCCCACACAAATGATTTCATCTGCCTTGATTGTTCCGCCGTCTGTAATCTTCACAATAACAATTGCTTTTACCTCAGTTTTTGCTGATTCGCAACCCTCTGTTGATTTACACGATACGTAATAGGTAGTCGTTGCTGACAAACTTGGTGTCGTAAATGATGCTCCCGTTGCAATAGCTGTTCCGCCCGTTGCTGATGAATACCATTGTGCTATACC
>JAYUIP010000022.1:0-1172 GCA_043765945.1 Arcicella sp. | reverse complement strand
CCTTAGAAAAAATCAATAAATCGGGGGCAAAATTTGATATTCATAAAGCCAAATGGTACAATCAGCAATACTTAAAATTAGCTTCGGATGAGGATTTAGCAAAGACGTACTTACCTGATTATGAATTAGATAAAGCTAAAAAACTGGCTCACCTTTTTAAAGAAAGAGTGACATTTCCACAGGAAATTGCCCAAGAAGCCAAAAGTCTTTTGACAATACCAATCGCTTATGATGAAGCAATTGTGAACTCCAAATGGAACGTTGATGCCAAAAATGGCATTACGGCTTTGAAGAGTATTTTACCAACGATTGAAAATTTTGTTGCCGATGAAATTAAGCACGCTTTGAGTGATGAGTTGGAAAAATTGGGCATTAAAATGGGCAAAATGATGCAAATGTTACGCATCGCCATTATGGGTACGGGCGTTGGTCCAGACTTAATGCTTTCAATGGAGATTATGGGTAAAGAAGAAGTACATTTAAGATTAGAAAAGGCGTTGGCAACCTTGCCAAGTATATTATAAACAACAAAACGATGGCTAAGAAAAAAGAAGTTAAAAAAGAAGAACTTCCCAAAGTTCACAAAGACCTTGAAGGTTTCGATATTTCCATTAATACTTTCGGAGAAATTAATCGTTCGATTGATATTGAGAAAATTAATGAGTTTCTGAATAAAAATATGGATGATAAGAAACTGCGAAATAGGGAATAAGCGTTGTAAAAACTAACCACATGGAAGAACAGAAATATCCGTTTAGTCTCGTTTCAAATGAAACAAGGTATGAATTTATTAGTACAGATGGTACTAAGGAAACCAAAAAAGTAGTAGTAATAACAGAGGTCGATAACAATATTTTGTATAACTTAGCATTATTAGACGAGTTAGAAAATGGTGAATTGAGTGACGTTTCCGAAAGCAGGAATAAAGATATGGAAATCATATTAGCTACTGTATTTCAAATAGTAAATGCTTATCTGGAAAAATATCCCAATCACTTACTTATTTTTAAGGGAAGTGACAAAAGAAGACAAAGGCTATACAGAATTGTTATTGATAGAGAACTTGGCAATATTTTACCTATTTTCACAATATTTGGCTATTACAATGGACAATTAATGCCTTTTATATCAAATGAAGAATCTGATTATTTTTTAATTAAAAGAAAATGAAA
>JAYUIP010000021.1:0-10265 GCA_043765945.1 Arcicella sp. | reverse complement strand
AACTAATTCCGCAACGTGAATTGGCGTTTTCACGAGCCAATTCTCCAAAATCTCATTAAATCTTTCTGGACGTTCCATCATCGGTGCGTGGCAACATTCATCAATAAAATATAATTCAGAATTTTCGATTAAACGATTAAATTCATGTCCAACTTGCGGAGGAGTAATTGTATCATTTAATCCCCAAACTAAAAGCGTTGGTGTTTTGATATTAACAACCTCTTTCGACATATTGTTCCGCTGGGCAGATTTGGCAATCGAAATTATTCTAATAACTTTTGAAGCCGTATTAGTAATATCAAAAACTTCATCAACCAATTCTCTTGTAGCAGTGGCAGGATCATAAAAAGTGTATTCAACCCTTTCCTTTATGTAAGCATAATTTCCACGTTTAGGATATGAACCGCCCATACCATCTTCAAACAATCCTGAACTGCCCGTTAGGACCAATCTTTTAACTTTTTCTGGATTTTTTAAGGTATAAATTAAAGATACATGCCCCCCCAGAGAATTGCCCAAAAGCGTTAATTCCTCAAAACCTTTCCAATCAACAAAACCTTCAATAAACTCACAAAGTCCTTCACAACCAGCTTTTAAAATTGGCATATCATAAATTGGCATCATTGGAATAATAACTCGGTATTTCCCCCTGAAACCTTCAATAACACCCGCCCAATTGCTCAATGCACCGAACAAGCCGTGAAGAAGTAAAAGAATTTCTCCTTCACCTTCGTCAATATATTTGTAGCCATTGCCTTCGTGGATTTGATAATTCATAAGTTTAAAATTTTAATATTGATTGAATACTAATTTAAACGTTTTAGCATTTAAAATGTAACTCACACTATGATTCAATAAATTAGCTAATAATATAATAACGGTTTTATACTATTTTAGTTTAGACCTAAATTTACTACAAAATAATAAAAAAACGTCTAAAAGTATGTTATTTTTGTGTTAGCAATTTAACGGTACGAGTGTTTTTATCGTATATAAAAGCCATAATAATTTTTAAGTTATTGATTCTTAGAATCTTACGATATTTTTAAGCAACTGGTAATTTTTATCTTTTTATAACAAACCAATTTAATTAAATATGTTTAATTGTTATGTCAGTCATATGACATTATTAGAATAATACAAAATTCCTTTATTTTGTCATACAGTCAATTACACACATTTCTTCAAAATAATCAAATTAAAATTCAAATTACTTTCAGTTGATTTTCATAACCGATACTACTGAAAAATAATTTGTAAAGGAAATAAAGACAAAGTTTGAAAATTGGTACTATTTTTAAACTTAGCATTTGAAAATCTTAACCTATTTTTGCTAAAAATCTTATCTTCCAAATCTTAAAATTAACAATCAAAATGGATATGAAAAAAGTATTGATATTAATGGCTTCGTTTGCTTTAGTAACCTCGTGTGTGAGTAAGAAAAAATTGGTTGAGGCTCAGGCTGAATATTCCACTTTCAAAGCAAGTTCAGAGAACAATTTGAATAAAGTTAGAAGTGAATTGCGTGATTGCGATAAGTCTAAATCAGGCATTGAGTTTGAGTTGAAGTCAAAAACGAATGAATTAGATATGAAATCAAAGCAATGGGTAGCTCAAAATAAAGCCTTTGAGGATCAAATTGATTATTTAAAAAAGACCAATACCAATCTTTTAGATAGGATGTCTGACCTTTCAATCGTGAGTAAATCAGGGGCAGAATCTATCAAAAAATCTTTGGAAACTTTGAATGATCAAAGTAAATATATTAAAGATTTGAATTCGTCAGTTCAGCGTAAAGATTCTTTAAACTTAGCCTTAGTAATGACCTTAAAACGCTCTTTGGCTGATATTAATGATGAGGATGTAACGGTAGAAGTAAAGAAAGGAGTTGTTTATATTTCAATTTCTGATAAAATGCTTTTTCAATCGGGTAGTGCCATGATTAATCCAAAAGCAGAGGTTATTTTAGAGAAAGTTTCGAGAGTGGTAAACGATCATAAAGAATTAGATATTTTAGTGGAAGGACATACTGATAATGTTCCAATTACAACGAGTTGTTTAATAGATAATTGGGACTTATCGGCAAAACGTGCTACATCGGTCGTGAGACTTCTACAGTCAAAATTTGGAATTTCTCCCGAGCGTATGACGGCAGGCGGACGTTCTGAATTCGTTCCAAAAGTGTTAAATTCGAGTGATGCAGGACGTAAAGTAAACCGTAGGACTGAAATAATTGTATTGCCAAAACTCGACCAATTCTTTCAGATGTTGGCAAATGGGCAGAAATAATGCAAGGACGAATAGCATTCGTCCATTTTGCAAGACTTAGGACGAGTGCTATTGGTCCCTATCAAAAGCCCAAAAAAATTAAAAGAACAAATGATTTCGTTCATTTGCTCTTTTCTGTTTTCATGTATCTTTTGTCTTGTAGGCTAATAATTGCACGGTTTTTGTTCCCTATAAATTAGCTTATTGCTAAATACGTTTCAAAGCGACCATTACTTTGATTCAACCCATCAAACAATCATAAAATTATGAACAATTTTACCGTGTTATTCTTTTTGATAATTCTGACAAACTCATGCGTAAGCAAGAAAAAGTTTGTAGAAATGCAAGATGAATACACAACTTTCAAAACCACTTCCAGAGATAACATTTCCAAAGTTAAAAATGAGTTAAAAGATAGGGACAAACAACTTTTTGCCTACGAATCAGCCACAAAAACTCGAAACAAAGAATTAGATAATCGCTCAAAACATATCAAAAGTTTAGACGAACAGATTGATTTTTTAAAGAAAACCAATTCAAAGTTATTGGATAGAATGACCAACCTTACGCTCATGAGTAAGGCAGGGGCAGATAGTATGCGAAAGTCAATGGAAACTATCAACGAACAAAGTCAATACATCGAAAATATTACCTCCGCCATCCAACGAAAAGACTCCTTGAATGTGTCGTTTATGGTGACTTTGAAACGGATGATTAACTATGAAATTTCGGATGAAGATTTCGGTGTGAAAGCACGAAAAGGCTTAGTTTCCATTTCGGTTTCGGATAAAATATTTTTCTCTTCTAATAATGCTAACGTAAATCAGAAGGGGGAAAATATAATCGAAAAAATTGCAAAAGCCCTTAATGGACATCCTGACTTAGATATTTTAGTGGAAAGTCACACGGATAATTCACCAATTTCAACAGATGGAATCAAGGATAATTGGGATTTGAGTGCCAAACGGGCAACTGCCATTACCAGATTATTACAAACTCGTTTCGGTGTGCAACCCGATAGAATCTTGGCGGGAGGACGTTCTGAATATTCCCCAAAAGAATACGCAGGAACGGAACCCAATAAAAAATTAAACCGTAGAATTGAAATCACAATTATGCCCAAATTAGACCAATTTTTTCAGGCTTTGGTAAATGGACAGGTGAAGTAATTGATTGGTTATTAGGAAATTAGTTATTGGAAATTAAGTAGTTTGTAGGATTCAGATAAAGTAAAATTTAATTTAACCGATAGACCAATAACTAATGAAACAATCAACCAATAACCAATCAACTGCCAACTATTTATCTCCCAGAATAAACGGAGCATTCCCTTTCCCCATAATAATTACCTTTGTATTTGGCGATTTTGCAATTTCTTTTTGAGCAATGATTGATTCATATTGCAGCTGTTTATCACTCAAACCCGTTGAAAGAATCCGTTGATAATCGGCAATCCCTTGGGCTTCAACTCGCTTACGTTCGGCTTCTTGTTTCTCTTTTTGCAAAACAAATTGCATCTTTTGTGCATCTTGTTCCGCATTAATTTTGGACTCAATTGTAGCTTTCACAGAAGCTGGAAGCATAATGTTTCTCACCAATAACTGTTCTAAAAGTAATCCTCTCGAACGAAAATCTTTTTCAATTGACTTGAATATTCCATTTTGAAAAGCATCTCTTTTCGTTGAGTAAAGTGCCACTGCATCGTAATAAACCGCATTATCTCTGATTTTTGTACGAGTAATTGGACGAACGATTTTATTTTGGTAATCAACACCAATCTCTCTTAAAATTCTTGGAGCCTCCGCAGGAATTACTCGATACAAAACCGTCAAATCAATGACAACTTCTAACCCGTCTGCCGTTAAAACTCTGATAGCATCATCACCTTGTTGATTTCCTTCATCATGCACAGCAGACATCGTATAGTTTTGAGTTTTAATATCAAAAGTTTCAATATTTGCTAAAGGATTTACGATATTTAGTCCACTGGTTAATGTGCTTTGTCCAACATTACCAAACAAAGATTGTACGCCCACTTCGCCCGCTCCGATTTGCTTGATACCCGATGAAAACAAGCCTAAAACTAATAAAATTATGCCCAGAACTTTCACTGGGCGAGAGAAACGTGCAAACGATAATGAAGGTGTATTTATGGCAAATCCAGCCATTAAAGCCACAATACCTAAGAAAATTAAGAACATTGTTTTTGTGTTTAAATTGTGATGTTTTGGTTTGTTCGATTCTGTAAAAACAAAACCGCATCAAATATTAACTACTTGATACGGTTTTATTCTGAAATATTATGAAAGGTCATTTTTAGGTATGAGGTGTGAGGTTGTAGGTATGAGGTTATGAAGAGCGATTTTACCTAATAATTACAATCTCAATTTCATACCCACAACGACCTCATATCTCATACTTACGACCTCATACCTAAAACTAAATTGCTATCCCCAAACGTTGATAAATAAAACTCATCAACCAAGCGGGACCAATCATTAAAAATTGTAAATCCTTTAAAAAAGAAGGTTTTTTACCTTCAACTTTATGCCCCCAAAATTGCCCAATCCAAGCCAGTACAAACACTGTTACTGAAACCTGCCAAAGTGGAGCAAAATCTGATTGGTCAATAAGATAGCATAAATAGATGCACAATGAAGTAAATAACAAAAGTCCAACTGTTAAAGATTTCGATAAAGTGAAATAATAGATTAGCGTAAGGGTCACCACAATTAAAGCAACATTTCCTTGCATATCGCCAAGACTGAAAAGGGGAAGTTTGATACTGAAAAGTAAACCGACAATACTGAAAAAAATCAGTGGAACGCAAATCCAGTGGACAGTTTTATTAGTGGGGTTTTGGTGACTTTCGCCATATTCGGCAAGCCATTGATTGATGGTTTTCATGAGATTTTAGTGATTTTTATGGGTTAACGATGATACCAAAACTACAAATTAATCTTTGAATAGTCAAATAAAATATTGGTTTGTTGTATTATTTATTGATTTTTGTCAATTCTACAAATATTCACTGTTATGTTAAATATTCCTTCATCACTCCATCAAAATCACGTATCTTCGTGGACAGTTTTTATCTTAAATATTATCACAAAGTGTTTATTGAACCTTATCATAACCAACATCAACAAAACGAAAAACGCACAGGCTGGATTGAAGTAGTCTGTGGTTCCATGTTTTCAGGAAAAACCGAAGAACTTATTCGCCGACTCAATCGGGCAAAAATTGCCAAACAAAAAGTGGAAATTTTTAAACCTGTTTTTGACACTCGATACCACAACGAGGACATTGTTTCGCATAATTCCATGTCCATTCGTTCAACTCCAATTCAAGCATCCCAAGAAATTCTTTTGCTTTCGGGTGATTGTGATGTCGTTGGTATTGATGAAGTACAATTCTTTGATTCTGAAATCGTTGAGGTGGTAAATAAATTGGCAGATTCTGGAAAAAGAGTCATTGTGGCAGGATTAGATATGGATTTTCAAGGAAAACCTTTTGGACCGATGCCCGCACTCATGGCAATTGCCGAATATATAACGAAGGTTCATGCCGTATGCGTGATTTGTGGCGATGTAGCCAATTATTCATACCGCAAAACGCCCGCCCAAGAACAGGTAATGTTGGGCGAAACCGATAGCTACGAAGCAAGATGCAGAACGTGTTTTCATTTATGAGAGGTCTTAGACATGAGGTAGTAGGTATGAGATATGAGGTATTCCGCCGCTCAAATTCGTGGCTTACTTTGTGGTCTGACTATGCGTCCCAGTGTTCACAGACTACCCTAAAAATCTTTCGCTTTATAAAATTACTCACGCCGTGGTCTATGTCTTCACAGACGACTCGCACACACAAATTTTGGTCTATCTCTTCTTATACTACCTTGAAAAATTTTCGCTTCACAAAATTACTCCTATTAATTAACTGTATTATTCCAACCGCATATGCTCAAATCGGCACGTGGCAAACGCACTTTAACTACCTCAATACCAAGGACTTAGCCATCGTCGAGAAGAATATTTATTGCGTTACTGAAAATGGGTTTTTCTATTATGATACAGAAGCAGAACAAGCTATTAAACTCTCAAAAATTGATGGATTTACTGAGACTGGAATTGCGAAAATTGGGTATAATTCATCATTAAAAACGCTTGTAATTGCCTATCAAACGGGTAATGTTGACCTTCTGACTGTCAATGCAAAAGGCGAACCTACCAAGATTATTAACATCCCTTTACTGAAAGAATCAACTTCCATTCAAGGAAATAAGGCAGTGAACCATATTCAATTCAAGGATAAAATTGCTTATTTGGCTTATGATTTTGGCTTGGTTGTTTTGGACGTTGAAAAGCAAGATATTCGTGAAACTTATCAAAATTTAGGAAATAATGGTTCATTAATAAATATCTATAAAACAGTTTTCACGCCTGACAGTATTTATTTATCCACTTCACAAGGCATCAGAAGTGCGAGGTTTGCTTCAAATGTTAATCTTCAATTTTTTGGTAATTGGAAAACGTTAATTTCTAAGAACTTATCTGTAAGTAATTATCAAAATGGGATTATTTTGGCTTCCGATTTGGGAGAAATCTTTACTTTTCAGAATGGCAAATACGGAAATTTTATGACATTTTCTGGCAAGATTCAAAACATTGAATTTGTCAATAATCAAGACTACTCAATTAGAACGTTGAGTTCAATAAGTATTTTGAATATTACTAATTTACAGATAAATAAAATTAATGAAACTAAGATTCAACAACCTCGACAACTCAAATCTGAAACGGTTGGAAAATATTGGATTGCAGATTATGAAAATGGCTTATTGAGCAATTCAGAAGGGAATTATAAAAATTACAGTCCAAGCAGTTTAGACACACTTTATCAAACTCGACAAGATTCAATCGTACTGGATTTAGATGGAAATCGTTGGATTAGACAAGGGAATTATAGTGGAATTTTAGTAATCAGTCCAAAAAATCAACGTCAATTCGTCTCAACGGGTGCAGGTTCTGGAAATCTACCAAGTAGTACCGTAAAAAGTTTAGCCATTGATCGAGATGGACAAGTGTGGATTGGGACCGACAGAGGCGTTGTAGTTTTCGATAATCCCAATGCTGTTCTTAGTGGAAAGAATTTTGATGCCTACACGCCCGTATTTGAACGGAGGAGGCTCTTAGGAAATGAAACCGTAACCTCGATTGCCATTGATGGAGGGAATAGAAAATGGATGGGAACACGAAACGGCATCTTTTTATTTAGTCCCGATGGTACGGAATTAGTCAGTAATTTTAATGAAAAAAATTCACCTTTACCTTCAAACGAAATCTCATACATCACGGCTGAACCCAATACGGGCGAAGTTTATATTCGTACGCCAAAAGGCATGGTTTCCTATCGTGGCACTGCAACAGAAGGAACTTTGAAACAAGATAAAAATGGCGTAAAAGTGTTCCCAAACCCTATCAGACCTGATTTTGAGGGACAAATTGGGATTGAAGGATTAGTAGAAAATGCCTTTGTGAAAATCACCGATATTGCAGGGAATTTAGTATTTGAAACTCGTGCCAACGGTGGAACTGCCGTTTGGAATGGAAAAACATTATCGGGCGGACGAGTGGAAACAGGAATTTATTTAATTTTTAGTGCAAACAAAAAAGGGGAGGAAACTTTGGTGAGCCGTTTGGCAGTTGTGAAATAAAGGATAATTTCACTAAAAATAACTGACGGATTAACGCTTACGAGATTTTGAACCCAGTCTGCGTTCTCACAACAACTTTTAAAAGGAACAATTGAAAGAAATAATTAATCATAATTTTCAAGGAAAAATCTGGAACTCAACGTTTTCAGAGGAATATTGTGTCTTGGAAATCAGGGATGAATTAACCCGTCAGGTTAGTTTTTCTTGTATTAACCTATTAACTGGCAAGGTGATATGGGAAAAACTAAAACCAGAAAAATCTTGGTGGTTAAGTTTAGTTGGTATTTTTGATGAATATTTGATTTTACATAAATACTCATCAAATCAAAAACCCGAACCCGAAGCAGTGTTAATTTTAAATATTCAAACAGGGAATACACTTGAACGTATAGATGATTGGATTTTTTTTAATTACGTAGAAAATATTTTGACGGTTTATCAATTACAAAACAATCAACCTGTTTTTAAAGATATTAAATTAATCAAGTCATCGTCTGTAAATACTGGGACGCACAGTCAGACAACGGTGGAAAACACAAAAATTCAACAAGCGAAGTGCCACACCATTAACAATTCACCAATTCATTACCCCGAAGACAGTCCATATTTTCCAACAATTTATAAGTTTTTATATCGTTTATTGAACATTGATGCAGTAAAAGCAGTAGATTATCTCGAAATCAGTAACATCATTATAATTTCTTACTATATTTACAGGGATAAATCATTTCAAAATTATCTTTTGGTAACTAATAGGTCTCGTCAAATTTTATTAAATGACCTAATTGCGGAAACCGAAGGCATTGGAATTGATACTTTCACTGTAAAATCCGATACTTTGTTATATGTCAAAAATCAAACTCAATTCGTCGGTTATAAGCTGTAACCCGAAATCCGCCTTAAAAACTGCCCTTACCTGTGCAATATCAACCGTCGCTTTATCATCATTTTCGAATGGAATGGTCAAGGATTCTATTGGTATCAAAAAAGAGGCAGGAAAAACTTTTGTTTTGTATAAAGTAGAACCCAAGCAGACACTCTTCTCGATTGTGAAACGCTATGGAAGTTCAGTGCCAGAATTTAAGGCTGCTAATCCTGGACTTTCTGAAAGTGTAAATGTGGGACAAACCATCAAGATTCCGTACAAAGGAACCGTTGTGGCATCTACTCCTAAATACGTTCCGCCCGCACCAACGCCGACTCCAACACCCGCCCCGACTGAGACTGTGAAAATGGTTTCGCACGTGGTTGAATCTGGACAAGGATTATATGCTGTTGCAACCAAACATAAAGTTACGATGGCTGATTTGCGTAAGTGGAATAATCTTACAACCGATGTTTTGTCTTCGGGGCAAGTATTGATTGTGGACGCTCGTGAGTATGAACGTGCAAAAAAGGCAGGCGAGTTACCCGCAAAAGGCGAAATTGTGAAGGTGGAAGATACCAATATGGGGAACAGTTCTAACACGACAACGAATACGCAAAAGCCTGTAAGTGAGCCAGTTGATGCCAGCGAAGCTAAAACCTCATCTGAAACTTCAAAGACTTCTTCGGGTTATAGAAAAACGATTGAAACAGGTTTAGCTGAATTAATTGATGTTGAAGATAAATCAGGGAAATATTTAGGCTTACATCGTTCTGCTCCTGCGGGAACGCTTGTAAACGTAAAAAACTCATCGAATGGACAAAGTATTTGGGTAAAAATTGTGGGTAAATTGCCAGACATTGGTTCTGATAAAGTTATTATCAAATTATCGCCGAGAGCATTCGAGAAATTGAATCCTTCCGACAAAAGAATTAGAGCGGAAATAAGTTATATGACTCCGTAATTTCAATTAACACTGAACAATTAACAATTAACAATTGTTGATTTTATATCAATAAATGTTAATTGTTCACTGTTAATTGATAATTGAAAAAAAATGCCCCGCAACAAGCGACAAATAACCTTCGGACATATTGTATTTAATGTCTTATATACCTTGGCTTTTCCTGCCATTGCTATCTTTGCTTTTTTGTACACAGCATTGGTTTGGCTTTTCTCAATTCCTTCAAGAATTATTGCCTTTTTTGCCTCAAAAATTAAGTAGCCAGAGATTAGGGATTAGATAAATGGGGATTAGTTTAAACAAACCCATTGGACTTCGCTCTATGATTGAATTTCCAGCTATTCTTTAAAACTCCGCACTCTCAACTCAAAACTCAAAATGACTTCCTACGTTGCTGATTTATTAGAACAAAAGTATTTACAATACAATCAGCCCAACTTCATTCCAAACGA
>JAYUIP010000020.1:0-3665 GCA_043765945.1 Arcicella sp. | reverse complement strand
AAGGATTCATTAAATACGCCAAATTATCTACAAAACTGGGTTCAATATTTACTTCATGCTTCATCGTTGGGAAAACTTTTTTCATTTCCATCTTACGTTTTTCTATATCCGTATTTCCTACTAAAATCGCATAATTAGGTTTTGTTTTTATGCCTAATTTCAACTGATTGGGCAGTTCTGCCATTTCCTCACGACTATCAATCGTGTAGTAATCATATTTTTTTTGAAGGTAAAATGGAGCTTCGGGTTGCGATGATTCATAGTTTTGAACTACAAAATTGGTCATATCTCCCTTCTCTCGAAGATAATTCATGCTTTCTACCCGTGAGCGTTTTGTGTAAGTTAAGGACAAGAGAAAAACCAGACCTGTATTTAAAATCATGAACCAAATCATGGCAAATTTCGTAAATCCTCGAAGCCATTTTTTTTCTTGATATTGCTCATATATGTCCCTAAAACCGATTGTTCCCAAAACCAATAAAAAAGGCAAAAAGGGAAGGATAAAACGTTCTTGTTTATTGGGATAGTAACAATGAAATACAAAAAATAGAAGGGAAGCAAAAAACAGAATTTGACGATTACCTTTTTGAGTAACTGTTTTGAAATATCCTGATAAAAATAATAAAAATGGAAAGCCCAAAGTCAGTCCTGCCATTGTGCCGATATATCGGTGCCAAGGTCCATTTGGGTAAATATCAATATTTGCTGAATTAGAGTTGAAGGTAAAATATGCTTGAATAGAAGCAATCGGACTACCCCAATAGAGATGATCAAAAAGTCCTTGGGTAAAAAAATAAAATACAACAAAACCGATTCCAAAAATAAGGGCTTTTTGAAAGGTGTTTTTCTTAATTAACCACATTAAACCCACCACAAAAGGGATGAAAATTATTTGATAACGAAAGACAAAAGCAATAGTAAACCAGAAAGCTGAAAGTAAAACAGATTTTGTACTTAACCGAGAATCAGCCATAAAATAACAACCCATCAAAAGCGGAGGAATGCAAGCAACTTCACGAAGATTTCGGACTGATAGAAATGGCATTACCCAGAAGGTCGCTAAAAGTAAACCAACGATTTTTGCATCACTCTTTCGATTGCTTAAACGTTCCGTTAACTTATACCCATAATAAACCGTGAGAATTGAAAATATTGCATGAAAAATTCTGATAATCAGCATTTTAACGTCAGGATTATAAACGCCAAATGACTCGCAAATACCAAAAATGATAGTGTGAATATAAGGATAAACAAGGCTAAAAAGATAGGCTTTGCCCTCAACCAAAAAATCAGGAGTGAATGGATTTGGGACTTTATCCAATAGATTTTGGGCTAATTCTACTATCTCAAAATGATCGTCGGTGAAGGCATAACCTTTTGAGAAAATAGCAGATAATAACCGAAAAAACAATCCGATAAATATGATTTTTTTGAGATTTAGTGATTTTAAAATTTTAGTCATTATTTAATATTTTTTGTTTTAACGCTGGCTGGGACTTGGCGTCCCCGTTAAACCCAGCCAGCGTTCTCTTATTGATAATCATTCCTCCCCACCCAACAAAATCCTAAACGTAGTTCCTTTGTTAATTTCCGAGTTTTTAACCATCAACTTTCCATTATGATAATTTTCAATAATGCGTTTGGCAAGCGTTAAACCCAAACCCCAACCCCGTCTTTTGGTACTAAATCCTGGATTAAAAACTTTGCTCATATTTTTCTTAGCAATGCCTTTTCCCGTGTCCGAAATATCAATGGCAATTTGGTTGTTTTTCGTTTCTTTCATCACTACTTTCAACGCTCCAACGCCTTCCATGGCATCCACAGCATTTTTACAGATGTTTTCAATCACCCATTCAAAGAGGTATCTGTTCAATTTTATGGTAGTATTTGGGGATAATTCATTCACAAAACTGAAAGAAACTTTGGTTGAAATTCGTTTCTGTAAGTATGACATAAACGTCTCAATCGTCTCAGCAACATTTTCTTCTTTCAAAATTGGCACTGAACCAATGTTCGAGAAACGAGTCGTGATTACATCCAAACGTTGTACATCTTTTTCCAATTCTTTCACAATTTCCTGATCGTAAGTAGGGTCAGTTTTAAAGAATTCTACCCATGCCGTAAGTGATGAAAGCGGCGTACCTAATTGATGAGCAGTTTCCTTCGCCAAACCCACCCAAACACGGTTTTGTTCCGACTTGCGAGAAGCATCAAAAAACAAATAAGCCGCCAAACCAAAGATTAAAACAATGAGTAATTGAAAGAGCGGATAATATCGTAAGATATTGAGTAACTGTGAGTTACCGTAATAAATATAGTCTTTATGAAACCCTGCATCAACCTCAATTGGGAGATTATCGTCTCGTATAATTTCTTCTAATTTCTCTTTTAAAAACTTTTGCTTTTCATCTGAATTCAAACCTTTTGGTAGTTCAATGTTCTTAGAATCCAGATAGCCAGAACCATATTTTAGGATAGTAGGAATGGTGTTATTTTCATTAGACTTGGTTATTTTGTCGAAAAAAAAGCTAATATCTTTGTTGGGTTCAGAGGTCATCATGTATTTGAATGACTCCGCATAAATCTCAATTTGTTGCTTTTCACGTTCCTCTAATTTGCTTACCAATTTATCAGTAACATACAACGAAGCTACACCCACAAATACACAAAAACCCAAAAAGGCAATTTTCCACCAAGTATTGCGGCTATAAATATCAACGGTTAGTATCATCTTGTTTTAAAGTTTAATTAGCTTTCCACTTTCCAACGTTAAATTTACGCCCTTATTTCTTAGAATGTACCGATAAAAGTAGATTCCAATAGGCAATTTATTACCCAAAATATCCGTCCCTTCCCAAATATATTCATTCAATCCAACCCGTAAATTTTGCTTTGATTGGTCAATTACCTTTATCATTTTTCCCTGTGAATCGAAGACTTCAATCTTGAACTCATCAGGCACTTCCGAACCCGTAATTACAAACGAAAATTTAGTGAATAATTCAAAAGGGTTTGGATAAACGATGAGTGATTTTGCTTCCTGTTTTTGAATAATTCTAAACGAAATCGTGTAGGGTAATGAACCCGCCAAATTACCCGCAACGTCTCGCCCTTGTACCTGCAAAGTAAGCGTATCGTCTGTTGAAATTTTTGGTAAATATTTGATAGTGAAGTTATTAGTAGTTGAATTTTTTTTCCAAGCAATGGTAGGGTCTTTGAAATAAATGCGTTTGAAAGTACAGCTTTTGCAAGATTTTAAAGACATTTCCAAACCCAAAGTGTCCGTTCTAATTCTAAATAAATTTTCATCTTTTAGGCTAATTAAAATCTCTGGTTTTGCCGATACAATTTCATTATTCTGTATCTGTTTTCCATCAAAAGTTACGGACAAAATCGGGTTAATTTTATCTGCAATCACTTCAAATTTATAGTCAATCGAATTGTTATTGTAAACCTGTTCGGGTTGGGATTGCGGATTAAAGAATACACTCAAAAGATTCTCGCCAACTTGTCCAGCCGTTTGGATTGGAATACTGATTTTTACGGAATCATTTGCTGATAATGCCTTGATTTTGAAGAGTTTAATCTCAGATTTATTCAAAGAACGATTCGTTAAAATTTGTCTAACGGTAATTGAATCTTTGAAATTTTTGTTTGAAATATTC
>JAYUIP010000019.1:0-3665 GCA_043765945.1 Arcicella sp. | reverse complement strand
CCATCAAATCAGTCGCAGAGAGCGATGCACCTACAAAACATCCTCCATCGGTGGACATCCTGATAATATGCTCACGAACCCGCAAAGCAATTTTTTCTAAATCTTTAATTTTATCTTCTGTCATTTTGGTATGTTAATATAATGCAAGTTCTTTGGTCTGTCTGGCATCAATGGTTGTGAGTTCATCAAGATGATTTCTATACCAGTTAACACCCGCATATTTACTATTTATGTTGTAAATCTCTGGTTTTAAGGTAAGTAAATCCAAGATGTCATCTAAAGTAAACTTTGGATTTAGAGGATATAATTCCTCATAAACTTGATTAATGAATTGATAATCAGCCTTATAATCAATCGTAAAACGGTGAGACATTGAATAATCTAAACCAGTTTCCCATTCCACATTTCCAATTCGGAATTTATCGGGATTTTCCCAAAAATAAGGCGTAGTATGTTCAAGTTCGAGAGGGCGATATGCCTCATTCCAAGCCTTTTCAAGTGCATTAAATGACATTAGTTCAACATCATTCCCATCGGGATAGGTGGCAGGATGCAGATTACTAACGAAATCATATTTATTTGAATTTTGAAGATAAAAATCAATGACTTTATCAATAACCGAAGGGTCAATCAGAGGACAGTCAGAAGGGATTTTTATCACGACATCTGCCCCCGTTATTACTCCAACTTGATAATGCCTATCTAACAAATTATTCAAATCTCCCCTGTATAATGTGATGTTTTTATCATGACATAAATGAACAATTTTGTTATCACTTTTCTCTGTTGAGGTAGCCACCACAATGTTCACAGAATGCTTTATTTGCTTGATTCGCTCAATCATTCTATATAAAAGAGGCTCATCTAAGATGGGCAACATCACTTTTCCTTCAAGCCGACTGGACGACATTCTTGCTTGAACAACGATGGTAATTATAAGTCCTTTATCAATCATAACTCAATTCTTTTTCAAAGATTTTAGGCTTATAGGTCTTCATAAAATCTTCTTTTTTGCCTTTGAAAACTAAAAAATCACGACAAACCTGTGCAATATTTCGGGCAGATTTACCTTTATTTTGAATGGGCATTTGTGCTTCCAAATCATTCATATCAAAATAAGAATGTACCTTTTTGTCCAAAGCCATTCCAACATAAACCGAAGATGAATATTGCGTAATAAATTCATCGCAATTGGCAATCATTGGATTTATATCTCCTTCTTTCAAAATTATTGTGCCAGTTGGAGCGTGTTCCTCAATCTCCGCAATGGCACGTTCAAAAACTTCGTTTGGATGTAACTTAAATATTAATTTTCTACCTGCGGCAACTTCGACACAATGCTTGATAAAAACAGGTCTATCTTCTTTTTTGAAGGTTTCTCTGTTATCAGTAGTTGCCACTAAAACATAATTTTTATGCGGAAAATCGTTTAATAAAAATGCTTCACAGTTATCAAAATTTGGGATTCCTGTAACGATAATTTTGTGACGGTCAGTACCAATTTTAGCAAACCGATTTTTATAACCTTCCGAAGCCGCACAATAGACATCGCAAATGTTTGAGGAGCCATTCAAGGCTGTACCGATGGCTAAATAAGGAGGAAAATGAAGTTTTTTGACAATTTTGCTGATGGTGTTATATTCATCAATCATACCTTCTTGCACCCACAATGTTTTGGATTGAAGCATTCTGTCAGGGATAATCATGTCGGAACAATAAACTACCAAATCATAGTAATTCAACTTGGCTTTATAGTCCATTTTCAAACCATTTTCAAGACAATATTTTTCAGAATTTGCTTTGAATTGACCCGATAGAACGGTTTTGGAAATTAACTGTGTATTATCAATAAGCCACTGGAAAAGAGGAAAATCAACGAAAATTTGGCTAAACCAACAATCAAAATCTGGGAGTTTAGACGCAATTTGTTGCATCTGCGTGGTTTGATTGATAGAACCTGTTATGAAGAGTATTTTTTGTTTCATGTAAAGCCTCTGCTAAAATTTCCTAAATTTACAAATAGCCTATTACCAAATTATTACCAGAAAGTTAAGTCTTTAACCTTTTCAAAACTTGAATTTTAGTAAGATTATTAATGGATTTTCTTGTAAGAATAAATTGGAATTGCGTGAAACAAAGTTTTACATTAAAATAATAATAAGTATTACATGATTTCATGAATAGTTTACAACTTTCACACTTTTAACTGTTCGTTTATGAAATAAAAATGTCGCAAATTGAAGTAGGATTTATAATTTTAATTAAAGAAAAATTTAGATGAAAAAATACTTTAAAAACAGCCCCAAGAAAAAATTTAAAAAATATATAACATCATTAACTTTGCAGTAAAAAGATGACCAATCAAGAAAGAGTTACCCAATTGAAAACCTATAAACTCAAAGATAAATTCTTAATTGAAGACGTGGAGGATTATGACGTTGTTCCTCCACCAACGGAATCAGTGGTCAGAATGCGAAAAGAAGTTGATCGTTTTACGGACTTTTTGATTAAACGATTGGTCAAAAATGTGGATAACATTCAAGAACAAACGCAACAGTTTTTCAAGGATTGGGATAATGAGGAATTTACCGATGATGAAACTGAATTTATTGTGGAGGTTGAATACGAAGCCATGCGAATCGCAGGGGTGAAAGCGGATGATTTATTGATTTGATTTTAACCGCAAAGACGGTAGGACGCAAAATACAATTACCCGCAAGGACGGGAGGATGCAATAAAATATAAAACTTGCGTCTTCCCGTCTTTGCGGTTTATTTTTTAACTTTTCTCTTGCGACTTTCTGTTTTTGCAGGTAGTTCTTTTCTTGGAATTACTAAACGCTTCAAAATCCTTTCCTTGCCATCTTTCACTTCCATCGTTTTTCGATGTCCCCAAATGCGGTCTTTGGCTAATTTAGTGTTTTCTTCAAGGTTAATGATTGGCGTTGGATAACCCAAACCGCCCAATCTAAAATTATACAATTCTTGCTCCATTAAAGTCATTTTCCAAGGCTCATGAATAAACGCCTCTGGGCAATCCCGCAATTCTGGAATCCATTGCTTAATGAAAATTCCTTGTGGGTCGTGTTCCTGCGATTGTTTTATGGGATTATAAATTCTTACGGTGTTAATACCCGTAACGCCAGCTTGCATTTGGAATTGTGGAAAGTGAATACCAGGTTCAAAATCCAAGAAAAGTTGAGCTAAATGAGTTGAGCCATCTTTCCAATGATGCATTAATTGGTGAGTTAAAAAGGAAACCAACATCGCCCGCATTCGGAAATTCATATAACCCGTATTTTGCAAACATCTCATACAGGCATCCACGAGAGGATAGCCCGTTTTTCCTTCCTTCCAAGCTATTAAATGACTTTGATTGTCAGAGTTTTGCATCGTGTCATAGCCCCGATTGACGTTTTCAAATTCCATTGAATCTTCATTCTCAAATTTCTGGATAAAATGACAATGCCAACGCAATCTCGAACCAAAATTCATCAGCGGTCGCTTGAAATAAGGGTTCTTTTTTGCTGCTTCTAAAGAAGTTTGATAAACCTGACGAATTGACAAATTCCCCCAAGCAATATAGGGCGATAACCGACTACACCCTTTCCGACTTTCCAACGGTTTTGATATAAATTTCGAATAATTTATGGCTCTTTCCTCCAT
>JAYUIP010000018.1:0-1174 GCA_043765945.1 Arcicella sp. | reverse complement strand
CAGTTCAATATCTGCCTTTTCAGCTTCAATTTTTATGGATTGCGTGCGGTCAAAAGTCTTGTCAATGCTCTTGGTTACCACTTGAAGCGTCCCCTGTGCCAAGCCTTCGTGCAACAAAAGCCCAGTGATTACTAAGGCACTCATTAGCCTGATTATCAATAATTTAAGTGCGTTTTTCTTTTTCATGTTATTAAATTTTTGTAGTCATTTTCTTTAAAATTTCCGCTTTCTGTAATTCCACTTGTGCCAGTTGAGCCATTAATTTTGGTTCTGTATTGTACTGCCCAATCGCTTCTTTTAATTGTACACTCGCCGCTTGCAAATCATCCAATTCAACTTTCAAATTTCTAAATTCTGGATTCTCGCACACATAAGTTTGTTCCTTGCAAAAAGCCACAATTGTTTCATAATCAGCATCACTATTATCCGACGGTTGGAGCAATAATTGTGAGTCCATTTTTTGTTCTGAATAGGCAATTGTTGGTTGAGTTTTCTGATAATTCAAATAAAATCCCAAGCCAATAATCAACACCATTGATGCCGCCACTGCCACCCACCGCCAATTATTTAACTTGACGATTTTAGGATTCAAATCTGCCTCAATTTTTTCCCAAATGCGTCCATCTGGTTCATATTCAGGTAATTGCGAAATTCCTTTTCGTAAAATGTCATGATTAAGTTCAGTATTTATTTTATTCCAAACTTCATCTGACGGTTCGTATTCTGGTAAATTATACATGGTAATTTCCTATTTTTAAGATAAAATTTCTCTCAATCGTTTCTTAGAATAAAAGAGTTGTGACTTTGAAGTTCCTTCCGATATTCCCAAAATATTTGCCACTTCTTTGTGAGAATACCCTTCAATTTCAATCAGTGTAAAAACCATCCGAAAGCCCTCTGGTAATGAAAAAATTGCCTTTTCGAGGTATTCGCCATCCATTGTGCTATTCCAAGTAACTTCCCCATTTTCAGGAACTTCATCGGGTAATTCCCACAATTTGGGTTTACTGAGTCTCTTATATGCCTTTCTGACCAAAATCACTCTAATCCAAGCTCCAATTGTTGATTCTCCTTTGAAGGTTTCGAGTTTCCGAAAAACATCTAAAAAAGTATCTTGCAAAACATCATTAGCATCATCAAAATCACTCGTGAGTCTGTATGCGAGGGTGTACAT
>JAYUIP010000017.1:0-10291 GCA_043765945.1 Arcicella sp. | reverse complement strand
AAGTTATTTGGTAAAAATCTTAACAAGTCAAAATTACAAAATCAGTAAACGACACTTTTTTCGGGTGTATCATCTGCCCTATTCGAGTCCCTTGTTGCGGGCGGATTAATACCGCACCCCCCAAAATGGATATTGTTCTTCTTTCTTCATAGATGCCATGTGCTTTCTAATCAAGTCTTGATAAGCGGCTTCGTTCACTTTTTTGCCTTTCATTTTCTTGGGTAAGTCAAGTTCCTGAACGAGCTTTTTGTTTTCAATTTTGCTAGCCTCAATAATAACGGCTCCATTATTAATGTCCAATTCTAAAATCAAGCCTGGCAATCCATACAGACGTTCTGGACCTGCATTTACGGGAATATCCTGAGCAAACCATGCCACAATTTTCTGTTTTTTGAGGGTATCTTCAACCATTGCTTTCATACAAATATGTCCTGCAACATCCTTTATATCATTCAAAATTTTCCAATTTGGAGCAATCAATGAATCCTCAACAATGTAAACTTTCCCCAACATTTCAATAATATCGGTTGTAGAATTTTTCTCAAAATTGCGTTTAATTACATACTCTTCTTTACGTCCAGAATAGCCTTCTGATTCTTCTGATTTTTGTTCTGAATCAATATATTTTGTCTGTTTTTCGCTGAAATAAAGAATAGTATATTGTTTCCAATCGTCTTTATTACCAAACATATAAGCCATTTTTTCTCGCTCTTGTTTGCTCATATAATCAATAGTTTCAATCATTTTTGTCCATCGACTGGTGCGAGTATAATACACGACTCCTTCATTTTGTTGTGCGAAGTTCACGAAAGAAGAAAGCAATAAGAATGCTGATATTATTGTTATTTTCATATTATTTTTATTTTTTAGAATGTGATCACTTTATTTTACCAGCCTTCATTTTTCTTTAATTTACTTTCATGCCCTTTTAAATTATAAGTTACACTCAACATAAAATAACGTGCTAAAGTCAATGCTTTTTGAGTAGAAACGGTGTTTTGATAACCTGACTGGACAATATTTTGGCGTTTATTGAAAATATCAAATGCCGCTAAACGTAATTCTAATTTATTTTCTTTCATAAATAATCGTCTGACTGAACAATTAAAAATGGGTATATCCTGCTCAAAACCAAAACGCTCATTCTTAAAATATTTATAATCCAAGTTGGTTTCCAAAAACGTCTTTTTGATAAAATTCCATTTAATTGAAGCATCAAAACTGTTGTTTCTAATATTTTGATTCGGGGCTTCACCCAATGTATTTTTAATATTATTAATTCCTAAACTGGTATTTAATCCAACAATTAATTTTTCACTCGGCGTTAGACTCAATCCAAAATTGATATTGTAATTTTTATTATTACTTTCATTCAGCACTCCATTAATATAGGTTGGATTGTTAGATAATCTTATATATGGATTAAAATTTACCGTCAATTTTGTTTTGATAATTGGAAACGAAATGTAGGACCCAATTGAATAATTATCACCTCCTGAAAGATTCTCTGGGCGAGTTCTTACCTTTAAAGTATTAAGGTCAACAGTCTGATTATAAACTACTTGACTTAAATAATAATTGTAATTTCCCCAAATATTGATGTTGAGAAAAGATGAAGGGTCGAATTTATACATGGAAAGATTCACACTATGATTCTTTTCAGGATTCAAATCTGGATTTCCCGTTGAAGTAAACAATGGATTATTATTATTGATAACGGGTTGCAAATCGGCAAGGTCAGGGGCGGATATTTCCATTGTATAACTCAAATTAAAATATAAGTTATTTTTCAATTCAAGGCTGGCATCAAAGTTTGGAATAAAGGCGGGATAGTTTTTAGAGATGCTTTTAAGAAGTTGCCCACCTTTACCTGTAAATTCCTTGCTTCCGAGTCCATACTGCAAACTCGCTGCCCCAACGGAAATGTTAACCCCTGCGTGTGAATAACGGAAGCTCGTACCAACTCGATTATACGAAATATTATTTTCAAAATAGGTACTCAAACTATCAAAACGTTGATTTTCTTGTAAACCATTAAGTGCTTGTCGATTAACTGAGCGATTTTCTGACGAGAAATTATAGAAAGTTTCCCAGTAAAATTTCTTGGATAATGGTTCTAAAAACATAGCTCCACCTTTTACTAAGTTCTGCCGATTTTCATCATTATTAATTTGACGAACTGCTCTTACTTGCTCGCTAAAAGTTTTTGCATCAAATAATCGGCTAATTGATTTAAGGTCTTCTGTTCCATTAGAATCATTGATATTATACCCTAAACTTAACGCAAAACTTCGCCCCTTCTTCTTGAATTTATGCCTAAAAATGGCGTTTGTATTTAAGCTAAAATTAGTCAAATCAGTAAGATTATTAATGTCTGAACGATTTCTCAAAATGCCTTCTTCCGTTAAATTTCTTTGGAACATCGTATTGACATCGTTTTTCATGCCAGCTTTCATATTTGCCTTCACAATCAACGTATTACTCGAATCAATCATTCTTTCAAATCGAGTCCCAATGCTGTGATTTCCACGAAAATTATTTTGAGAACTGGTGTCAGTGGTTAAAAAAGCTGAATTTTCCAGAAAGGTTTTCTTGCTTAAATACTGGTCTAAAAATAAGCGTGTTTGATTATAAAAATAGCTCGAATTAAACTTAGTTTTCTTGTTATCAAAATTATAATTTACTCCTCCCCCACCATTGTTTGTAAATCCTCTACCATCAAAATTGTTCATAATTCCATCATTACTCGAATAATAATAACGATTTCCTCCACCAAAACCAAAGTCGCCATTATCGTTATTATTAAAAGCATTATTTCCTTTAAATTCACCATAATCACCCCAACTCACTCCCGTTTCGTTGATGTTATTTCCATATCCCAAAATCGAAAATTGACTGGTTTTGTTAAATTTATTGTAATTCCCACGGGCTGCCATCCGTGAATCCGTGCCAACAGCCCCCGTAATTTTACCAAAAGCTCCTTTTTTGTATTCTTCTTTCAGTTCGAGATTAATGGCTTTTTCTTTTTTGCCATCGTCAACCCCCGTGAGTTTGGCTTGCTCGGATTTGTCGTTAAAGACTTGAACTTTTGAAATAGTTTCTGCTCCCAAGTTCTTGGTGGCAGCTTTTGGGTCATCACCAAAGAAGGTTTTACCATCCACCAGAACCTTTTTAACATCCTTGCCTTGGGCTTTGATGTTGCCTTGTGCATCAATTTCCATCCCTGGCAAACGCCTCAATAAATCCTCAACTGTTGAACCCGCTGGCACTTTAAACGAACGTGCATCATATTCAATGGTATCGCCTTTGATGGTCAGTGGAGCTCGGGCGGTTCTCACAACCACTTCCAATAATTCTTTGGAAATTGGTTTAATGCCAATATTACCTAAATCAGCAATTTCAGTGGGCGAAGGAGCTAAAACTTGCTGATAAGGCAAGTATCCAACATACGAAACCTTCAAGATATAATTGGCATTTTTGACGTTTTTAAACTCAAAAATACCTTTGTCATTTGCCCTCGAAAAATTGATGAGAGAGGAGTCTTTTGGTGTCAAAAGCATGACAGTTGCTCCACCCATTCCAACGGATGAAGTGTCTTGAATTATGCCTTTAATCGTTACTCTGGCAGGATTTTGTGCAAAAACTGATACACATGAAAATAGAAAAAACAGGAAAATGGAGACTTTTTGCATGGTGATAGAGTTGGTTAAATAATGAGGTAAACGAATTACTAAAACACAAGAAAAAAACTTGATAGAAATGTTTTAACAGCGTGGTTGATTTGGGGAATTGGAAGTAAAAGATGTATTTCGTAGAAAATAAATTTTCACTTTCTTTTCATAACTAAACAAAGTTAACTATTATTTTAGTTAAATAGTGTAGCCTTAACAAAATTTAACATTTGCCTAACGAAATTTTACATTTATTGAAAGATGGGGAGATGGAGAGGAATGTTGCAGATTAGGAGGAATTTTTTGAAAATATATGTAAGTAGCTTGTCATTGCGAACGCAGTGAAGCAATCTATTGGATTGGTGATGACAACTTTGAATATTGTTTTAAAAAGTTCTGAATAACAAAATTATTTATTGTCAAGCATCTTTCTATCAATCCAACAGATTGCTTCATTGCGTTGGCAATGACAGCATTTTCAAACCAAAATCACCCTCTCAAAAACTTCAGATACACGCCATTCGTCCATCCAAAGCCGTCTTGATTTGGATATTCCCCTCCTCCTGCATTGGTATTTGGCGTTTCAACGTTATATTTTTCAGTCATTTTACCAGTTGCTGAATACACTTTTTCATTGGTTTGCATCCAACGAGATTTAATGGTATTTGCTAAATCAAAGAAGCCATATTTTATTAATCCTTTGTAGGCAATAAATTGAAGTGGAGCCCAGCCGTTTGGAGCATCCCATTGTTGTTTTGTGTTATTTATTGTTGCGATTAATCCGCCTTCTTTCAAAAACTTTTTCTCTAAAACCATTACCATTTTTCTTACTTGTAATTGTCTGGCAACATTGAAAAATAATGGAAAAATACCTGCCAAAGAATAAACTTCGGTATTCTTTTTTTCAATGAAATCGTAGTCAAAATAATAACCCAATTCACGGTTAAAAAAATACTTTTTTATTGCTCTTTCTCGGAGGTTCATTAAGATGTAATATTTGTCTGTTTTCTTTTTATCGTCCGTCAGTAAATACGCTTTAAAAATTGTTTTTTCGAGGTTAAAAAGCAGACAGTTTAAGTCCACAGGAAGAATGTCGGTTGTATGGATTGTATTCATATTTTGACCGTCTTTGAACCAACGACTACTGAAATCCCAACCTGATTCTGCCGCTGCTCTGATGTGTCTAAAAAGGCCTTCTGAGGGTTCTGATAGAGATTTTAACAATTCAATATCCTCAAGATATGATTCTGGACGGGGCGTATCATGGTCGTCCCAATAACGATTCAAATAATAAAATTCTCTTAGAAAAACGACTCTTTTGTTCGTAGGATTTTGGATAGAAAGTTGGTCTTTGCCTATCATCCAGAATTCATATTCTTTTTCCAAAGTTGGAAGATATTTTAATAGAATTTCATCGCCTTTTTCCTCTCGTAAAACTTCTACCATTAAGGAGAAGAATGGAGGTTGGGAACGCCCCAAGAAGTAGGTTCTATTTCCATTTGGAATATAACCGAATTGGTCGATAAGATAAGCAAAATTATCAACCATATTTTCAATCAAATCAATCTTTCTACTGGTTTGCAAACCTAAAATTGTGAAAAAACTATCCCAATAATACATTTCCTGAAAACGTCCTCCAGGCACCACATAAGGGAAAGGTAATTCAATCAATGAGCCTTTCGCACGGGCAGGTTCACGAGTAAGATTTTTCCATAAATTTTCGAGATGCTGCTCAATAGATTTTGAGGTATCTGCCTGATAATTAAGTGTTAAGAAAGGGTTTTTTGTAAAATTATCCTTAACAAATTGATCCAAATTGAAATTTAAAGCTTGATGATAATCTAAATATTCTTGCTGAATTTTTTCTAAGGAAAAATTTGGAATATAATCACAGAAAGTCTTTGAATCTGGGAAGATATTGCTCATTTGAACAGCTTTGAAAAGTTCAGATGAATAGAATTGGTTGGCATTTATTAGCGGTTTTTGCATTTTGTAAATATTAAAGTTTTTTACTTGATAATCTATTGAAAAATACTAAAAGAACAATCAAAATCGCCATGGGAATCAACGAAAAATAGAAGGCATTTTGTCCTCCAAAATGTTCAAAAATATAGCCTGTAATTAAAGACCCCGTTGTTCCTCCTAAGGCAGAAAAAATGACAATTAATCCAGACATCATTCCGTGTTTATTCTTGGGTAAAGCACTCAAGATTACAGAATTAATGGAGGGGTAAATTGGAGCAATAAATAAGCCAATCATCGGAAAAATATAGGCAACCAAAGGTGCATTGCCCCAACCTGTGATGGCTTCATTCCCAAGATTTTGAGCCAACGGAAGAACTAATAAGACCATTCCAGCCGACAGTAACACGCAAATAATCAGCACAATAATCCATTTTAACTGCTTCAAAACTACTCCCGCCAAAAATCTTCCAACTGCCGTTGAAGCTGCTAAAATTCCCGCCATTTGTACGCTTAAAGAATTGGGCAAATGCAATATTTTACTATTGAAAGTGGGCAACCAACTCATGATACTTTGCTCAATTAAAACATAAATAAAAGCACTCGCCACGAAGACCAAAACTACTGGCACGACTACTAATTTAAACATCTCTTTAAAGTCTCCAGCTGGACTACTATTCGAGTCTTTTTCAATACTTGATTCATCCATTTTTGTGGTTAACAAAAGCAAAAAAGCTAATGCAGCAAGACCTGCCAGAAGGTAATATACGTTCACCCAAGCGGTTGACTGTGGATTTGTGTCGTCAATAAAATAACTGAAAATAAATCCTGCAGAAAGTATGCCCACCATAAAAAAAGATTCGATGAAATTCATCAAACTAATATGCTCTTTTTTATCTTTCACTACCAAACCAATTGTTCCATACACCGACACTTTTATTAAAGTAAAACTCGCTCCAACTGCCCCAAAAAGCAGTTTTGTCATCCAAAATTGATTGACCAAAGGCATTAAAATACAAGCAATTATTACGATTAATAAAGCCAAGAGCATTGAGTTTTTATATCCAATTCTGGAAATATATGAAGCAACTAAAAACGACATTCCAGCAATACTCAAATCTTTAAAAGCCTCTAAAATTGCTGCCGAAGATTCCGTGATTCCGTAGGTTGATTGCACCTGCAAAATGACCGTTCCAACGCTATTTAAAAGAATAGCAAAGATAAAATAATTGATAAAAATGGAGAGTTTTATTTGCCAATTGATCATTGGGATTGTGGTTTTGTGGTTTTTTAAGACAAGACTTTGTTTACAAATATAAATCATAAAATTTAGTCTGTAAATCTAAATTACAGACTAAAATCTATGTTACCAAAAAAGCGGACATGATGCCCGCTTTCAGATTTATTTGTACACCAATAATTTTATAAAATGGCTAATGAATACACAAATTTCGAGTAGATTTTTGTTAAAAACTACTCTTTGATTATTCAAGAATAAAACTTAATTAATATATTTTAAGATAAATTTAAAAGTAATTAATTAATTTAAGAGTAATTACCCGCAAAATAATAATTTTTCTTGAAATATTTGTAAATGAAAACCGAGTTTGAAATCATACAACCCGATGCAGGAAGTTCGTTCAGAGTTTTGCACCATCAGGTATCAGCGGATACGTTTAAATGGCATTATCACTACCATCCAGAGTACGAAATTGTTTGTATTTTTCAGGGTTCAGGCAGACGGCACGTGGGTAATCATTTGAGCAATTATACAGATGGGGATTTAGTTTTAATTGGTTCAAATTTGCCACACGGAGGTTTTGGCTACGGTTCTGTGGATATTCATGAAGAAATTGTTGTGCAGTTTAACACAGATTGCCTTTGTGATAATTTTCTGGCAAAACCAGAAATGGAAAATATCAGAAAATTATTTGAGCGTTCTAAAAACGGACTAAGTTTTCATGGAAAAACAAAAGAAGAATTATCAGTAAAATTTAAAAATCTTCCTCAATTACCTCACTTTGAGAGACTGATTGAATTATTAAATATTCTTCAGAGATTAGCTAATTCTTCTGATTTTGTTATGCTTAATAAGGATGATATACAGTATAATTTTAGCATGAAAGACCAAGAACGTTTAGGTAGCGTTTATAAATATGTTGAAGAAAAATACTCGCAAAAAGTTGATACACAGACAGTTGCAAAAATTTGCAATTTAACTATTCCAGCCTTTTGTAATTATTTCAAAAAGAACCTCAATCAAACATTTACTGATTTTACGAACGAATATCGCATAAATCAGGCTTGCAAAATGCTGTTAGAAGGCTCAGAAATTGTGGATATTTGCTACCGTTGTGGATTTAATAATGTCTCCTATTTTGGGCGAGTTTTCAAACAACTCAAAGGCACAAATCCATCTCAATTCAGAAGGAATTTTGGTAAAACATAACAATACGGTAGCTTGGACAAATTTACTCATGGCATGACTAAACTCATAAACTGTTGATGATGATCAAGTTATTGTCAGTCATGCCATAAATATTACGCTAACAAATACCCGCAATGAATATTGTTTCGGGAAATATGCTCCAAAACAATTAGTTTTTAATAACCTTCTTCGTAATTATCTTCTCCCCTACCCTGAATTTTAACAGAAAAATCCCCGCATTGAATCTACTCATATCAATCGTTCCTTCGTGAGTTTGGGAAAGGGTTGAAATATTTTGAGCCATTTGTTCTTTCCCAATTGCGTTCAATAAATACAGATTTACATCCGTTGATTCCTTACTTTGGAGTTTCCAATTCAATAATCCAGTCGTGGGATTTGGGGAAATATTAATTATTACATCTAAATTCTCTTCCGTATTTTCATTCGATAAACGTACACTTGAAATACCTATTTCTCCCGTTGAATTTCCTCCCACTATTCCCGAAATATTGGCAGTTACCACTTGCGGAGTTCTATTACTCACACAATTAGGTTTTCCGCCCGATTCACAAGCCACAAAATAAGTAGTGTTTACTTGTAATATTGGGGTAGTAAAAGTTACCGAACCAAGTGAATTAACACTCGTTAAGGAACTATACCAGTTTGGAATTCCTACGGTACAAGTAGCTGACAATGTGATACTTGTGCCTTTCTTAATGGTTGAATCAGTAACCGTTGGAGCAATCATAGCTGGATTTATGGTTACTGAAACATTGGTAAAAGCAACTGGACATCTGTCGGCAACGCATCGCACTTTATAGGTCATATTTGCTGTCAACTTAGGGGTAATAAAAGGGGAACCTGCATACAATTCTTTCACTCCAGTTGAGTCAAACCATTTAACTTCACCAGTTGCACAAGTGGCTATTAATGAGGCAATTGAGCCACTACAAACTGTTGTATCAGTGAATGCATTCGCACAAGGTTGATTGATTTTGGTAGTAAAAGCACCCCGTCCATGCGTTGCCAAAGCAATCGTCTCATCCGAAGCACGGTACTTAATCATATCACAACGAACATTTGCCAAACTGGTGTTGTTGGGTTCCCATCTTGCAAGGGAATCAGTAATATCGGTGGTTGACCAAACGCCTAATTCAGTTGCCAACAAAACTTGCTTCGGGTTTTTGGGATTAATCAAAGCGTAACGGATTGGTATATTTGGCAATCCGTGCAGAGAATCGTCTTTTGAAACCCATTTAGTTCCACCATTAATCGTATAAAAAACTGATTTTACGTTATAACTTGACTTCGTTACGATTATTGTTTTCTCATCCGTCCCAAAATCCAAGCAAGAAACGTTTCCCGTCGAGGTACTGTCTTTATCCATAATTTTGACCAAAGCAATGGTCGTATCGCCCTCCGCTGGCACGCCCGTTGCTTTATAAACATCTCCTTCGTTGGTTCCAATGTATAAATTACCCGCAATTTTACCCAACTTCAAAAAAGAAACCGTCAAGGCTTTTACGCCCGAAAACGTTAGATTTGAGGTTTTGTAGGTATATTTTGGCGAAACTCCTTTGATGTGATACCTAAATATTTTGGTTTGCTCTTCCGAAGCCAGCGTATTATTTTGATATAAAGTATGGGTTGGCGAATCATAATCGGCAGGGTTAATAAATGCCCCCCGTTTATCAAATTGCGGTTGCATTTCCACGGCAAGCGAATCATTTTTCACCGCTCCTGCCATGTTCAGTCGTGGCGTAACGTGCGTGTATGAACTGATAACGATATTGGTGTCTAATTTATCAATGAAAGTCAGACCACCATCACCACCATTAATTGCCGTTCCACTACTTATTTTACCATAAGGCGACAACAGCGAATGTGTGCCATTATCCTGAGAACCAACCACTATTGTCCCACTATTGGCGGTGTTATTAATGTCAATACTGAAATATTGGGTTACGTTATATCCTCGATTTCGGCTTTTAATTTTGGGATAACTTTTACCTGAACTCGCCCAATCAGGAGCATAATAAACACCTCCATCATTCCCAAAAATAGCCTCATTTGGAAAACCTGGGCGAGCCATAAAAGCGTGATTATCCACGTGCATCAGTTCTCCTAATTCGGCATAACCTCTTTTTGGAAGCCACGTACTGCCGCTATCGACGCTCATGCTGTAGGCAATTCCAGCGGCATAAAGGATATTTGGATTGGTTTCGTGTGT
>JAYUIP010000016.1:0-1176 GCA_043765945.1 Arcicella sp. | reverse complement strand
TTTTAATGCAGTAGGGAAGGAAGGGATAAACACTAATTTACATAAAAAGTGTTATTTTCACAAAATTGTTCAGAATTTAGCTTACCCCAAAAATATGCAACCCAATTTTTTTGATAATAAAATTGAATATCTAAAAGGCGTAACTCCCATAAGGGCTTTGTTGTTGAATACTGAATTACAGATTTTCACCTACGGAGATTTAATTCAATATTACCCTTTCAGATACGAAGACCGCACCAAATTTCATCAAGTCATCGAACTTTATGACGGCATGGAATACGCCCAAATAAAAGGTCGTTTACGCTTCGTTGAAAAGATTGGTGAGGGACATAAAGCTCGTTTAGTTGGACAATTTTCAGATGGCACTGGAACAATGGAACTCGTTTGGTTTCAAGGAGTTACGTTTTTGGAGAAGAACCTTAGAGCGGGGGCAGAATATGTGATTTATGGCAAACCAGCCTTCTTTAATGGTCGTCCACAAATGCAACATCCCGAGATGGAATTGCTCAATACTGACAATGAAAAAGTAGGGTATTTTCAGCCCGTTTATGGGCTTACCGAAAAACTCCGCAAGCGTTACGTGGACTCGAAAGTAATTGCGAATTTACAACGTAATCTGCTCGACCAAGCCTATACGCAAATACGAGAAACCTTACCCGAAAATCTTACGCAAAAGTTTAGATTAGTCTCCAAACGAGATGCCGTTTATAACATTCATTTACCGCAATCAGAGGCATGGTTGCATCAAGCAAAACGCCGTTTGAAGTTCGAGGAGCTGTTTTATAATCAATTACGGCTGATAAAACAGAAACTTCTCCGCCGAGTTGATTATAGTGGACAAGTTTTTAAAAGTGCCGTTTTGGTCACTGATTTTTATCGAAATCATCTCCCCTTCGAACTTACAAATGCTCAAAAAAAAGTAATTCGGGAAATCTTTGAGGATATGAAATCGGGCAAGCAAATGAACCGATTGTTGCAAGGAGATGTGGGTTCGGGCAAGACGATTGTGGCGTTTATTTGTATGCTTCTGGCAATTGACAACAAAGCCCAAGCCTGCATCATGGCACCCACCGAAATTTTGGCTCAACAGCATTATGATGGACTGAAAATATACGCTGATTTATTGGGACTTACCATCCAAAAATTAACGGGGTCGGTTCGTAAAAAACAACGAGA
>JAYUIP010000015.1:0-1177 GCA_043765945.1 Arcicella sp. | reverse complement strand
GAATTTCATCCGCCAAAAAGAATTTGTACATCGAAACATCAATCGTAACGCCATAATACGTTTTGGCACGATGATGAATCCATTGCCAAAGTTGGGCTCTTGAAATTTCGGCGGTTGCAGCATCTTCCATCAGATTATGAATGGCGGCCGCCCCCACACCTCGCAACCAAGACTCAATATATAAAATACCAATCTGTATATTCATCCGTATTCCCGCCTCCGTTATACAACTATCAGGAATTACAAAATCGGTTAATTGGGAAGCTGTAATTACCTCATTTTCAAGCATTACGTGCTTCTGATTAGGATTTTCACCTAATATTTTATTAAACGGAATTAATGCTACGGGGATTAAATCGGGGTGAGCAACCCAAGTTCCGTCAAATCCCGTTGAGGCTTCCAATTCTTTATCGGCGGTTACTTTCTCGAACGCTAATTTATTAACGTGTTCATCTTTTCTACTGGGAATAAAAGCCGACATTCCACCCATGGCGTGGGCTTTTCGTTTGTGGCAAGTCTGCACCAAAAGTTTGGCGTAGGCTCGCATGAATGGAACGGACATCGTAATTTGTGAACGATCTGGAAGTACACAATCCGAAAATTGATGGAATTTTTTGATGCAAGAGAAAATATAATCCCAACGTCCTGCATTCAAACCCGCAATGTGGTCACGAAGCACATACAAAATTTCGTCCATTTCAAAAGCCGCCATAATGGTTTCAATCAAAACGGTTACTTTTATGGTTGAATGGGGCATTCCAATGGCTTCCTGTGCGGCAATAAAAACGTCATTCCAAAGTTTGGCTTCGAGGTGACTTTCCATTTTTGGGAGATAGAAATAAGGACCACTTCCCCGTCTGACCAATTCCCAAGCGTTATGGAAAAAGTATAGCCCAAAATCGAATAGTGAAGCTGAAATGGGTTCTCCATCAATCAAAACGTGATTTTCTTCCATGTGTAAGCCCCTTGGACGAACTTTCAAAACCGCTACTTTTTCGTTGAGACTATATTTTTTTCCATTATCAGCCGTAAAATCAACTTGTTTTCGGATGGCATCACGAAGATTAATTTGTCCGTCCATTAAATTCGTCCATGAAGGCGTACTGGCATCCTCAAAATCCGCCATAAAAACCTTTGCTCCTGAATTCAAGGCATTTATGACCATTTTTCTATCAAC
>JAYUIP010000014.1:0-10314 GCA_043765945.1 Arcicella sp. | reverse complement strand
TAATTCACTTGAATTGTCTAATTTGCGAAATTATTTACGGAATACCACAAATAATAAATTGGAAACTAATACCAATGGTCAAGCTCCATTTATTGACGTAATCATTATGATGTGAAGCTCATTGCTTCATCCACACACACAAGTTTATTTTCGGATGAAAATAATCAGCAAGATTTATTATTGAATTCTATTCCAGAAGATAGACGTAATTCATTGATTACCAATAAATTACAAAAAATAATCAAGTTATCTACGAATTCAATATTCAAATGTAAGGTGAAAACGAAACAACTTTTTTAAAATATGAAAACAGTACCAATTATTGATTTACACACTGCCGCTTTGATGGTGAAAGAGGGTGATACGCTATTACAAGGCGGTTTTGGCATGACAGGAAATCCTGTTCATCTCATGCACGCATTGGCTGAAATAGGCACTGGAAACCTCACTTTTATCGGAAATAATACGGGTGAAGCAGGACTTGGTGGGGGTCGTCTATTGAGAAACGGGCAACTCAAAAAGATGATTGGCTCATTTTTCACCTCCAATCCCGATGCGGTAAAAGCAGCTCAATCTGGGCAAGTAGATTATGAACTTTTACCACAAGGAACGCTCGCCGAAGCCATTCGGGCGGGAGGTGCTGGAATTGGCGGTTTTTATACGCCAACTTCCGCAGGTACGCTCATTGCAGCAGATAGAGAAACCAAAATAATTGACGGTATTGAGCAAGTTTTCATCAAAGCAATTCGTGGAAATATCGCTTTTATTCGGGCTTGGCGAGCCGATACTGCGGGTAATTTACAGTATCGAATGACGGAAAATAATTTTAACAAAGCAATGGCAACTGCCGCCGATTTGGTGATTGCCGAAGTAGAAGAAATTATACCCGTTGGAACAATTTTACCCGAAAATATTCATACCCAAGGTTGTTTTATAGATTATTTAGTCGAAGCCAAAATCACCCTCGAAGATTTGGGAAGTTCAGCCTCGGTTTCTTCTTCCAAAAAGGTCGATGAAAGCCGTATGAATATGGCAAAAAGAGCTTTGCAAGAATTGAAAAAAGGGGATGTGGTGAATCTGGGCATAGGAATTCCAACTTTGGTAGCTGATTTAATTACTGAGGAACACGGAATCATTTTGCATACTGAAAACGGAATGTTGGGCGTTGGACCTGTGCCAACTGATGGGGGTGGAGCGATGGATTATCCCGTAAATGCAGGGAAAATTCCCGTTACGGCTCTACAAGGAAGTAGCTATTTTGATAGTGCCGATTCTTTCGCTATGATTCGTGGTGGACACATTGATACTGCCATTATGGGCGGATTAGAGGTGGACGAAGCGGCAAATTTGGCAAACTGGGCAGTTCCCAATAAGCCACTTTTGGGCGTTGGTGGAGCAATGGATTTAGCCAAAGGAGCAAAACGACTAATCATCACCATGACCCACACAAATCCAGATGGTTCAGCCAAAATTGTGCCTTCCTGCGTTTTGCCTTTAACCGCCCAGAATGTTGTAAAGTTAATCATCACAGATTTAGCGGTTTTCGCATTTCCAGCAGGAAAGTTAACCCTCATTGAACTCATGCCAAATGCAACAATCGAAGACGTTCGTGCTAAAACCAGTGCCAATTTTATCGAAAAAACAACATGAAAAATACCTATATAATTGACGGAATCCGAACCCCAATCGGTAATTTTGGTGGAAGTCTATCCACCGTCAGAGCCGATGATTTGGGAGCTTTGGTCATTAAGGAATTAGTCCAAAGAAACGCAAATATTTCCTTAAACGCTTATGATGAAGTTATTTTTGGCTGTGCAAATCAAGCAGGAGAGGATAATAGAAACGTTGCCCGAATGTCGCTTCTGTTGGCTGGTTTGCCTTATTCTGTACCTGGTGAAACGGTAAATCGTCTTTGTGCTTCGGGAATGTCGGCAATTATTCACGCCCACCGAGCGATTCAAGCGGGAGACGGTGATATTTTTATTTCGGGAGGCGTTGAAAACATGACTCGTGGACCTTGGGTGATGTCAAAGTCTTCAAAACCTTTTGGCAATGATGTTGAAATGCACGACAGCAGTTTTGGTTGGCGGTTTATTAATCCACAACTCAAAGCACTTTACGGCGTAGATGCGATGGGTGTAACGGCTGAAAACTTGGCAGAAATGTATCAAATCAGTCGAGAAGATCAAGATATTTTTGCCCTTTGGTCGCAACAAAAAGCGTCTGCCGCACAACTCTCAGGCAGGTTATCCGAAGAAATTTTACCAGTCTCAATTCCTCAGAAAAATCGGAACGCCGAAGCGAGGGAGTCTATTCTTTTTAATCAAGATGAATTTGTGAAACCTGCCACTTCACTGGAAGGTTTAGGAAAATTAAGGACTGCGTTCAAAAAAGAAAATGGAACAGTAACGGCAGGGAATGCTTCGGGTTTAAATGATGGGGCATCAGCCGTTTTGATGGCTTCTGAGAACGGTGTTAATCAGTTTAATCTCAAACCATTAGCTCGAATTGTAGCCTCAGCCGTAACGGGCGTAGAACCCCGAATTATGGGCATAGGACCCGTTTCTGCCACGCAAAAAGCCCTACAAAAAGCAGGATTAACGCTTGATAATATTGATATTATTGAACTCAATGAAGCCTTCGCTGCCCAAAGTTTGGCTTGTACTCGTGGCTTGGGTTTAGCCGATAACGACCCAAGAATTAACCCCAATGGCGGTGCAATTGCCTTGGGGCATCCCCTCGGAATGTCAGGAGCAAGAATAACTTATTCGGCAGCCTTGGAACTTCAAAAACAAAACAAACGATATGCTCTGGCAACGATGTGTATTGGTGTGGGAATGGGTTATGCGGTGATTATAGAAAAAATGTAATTTTGATTTACGATTTGACGGATGATTATTATCTGCCAATAAGGAGTAAATTTCTTAGTCACAAAATCTTAAAGAGCTAAGGAACGTAATCTCCTATTATACTCAGATTAGTTGGGTACGCCCAGTCAACGAGAGATAATTATGGCGTTACAAACAAGTAAAAATTTTCTATTAGAGGTTGATTAGGCATCCCGTATTCTACTGAAAGCACTTAACACATAAACGTTAAGTACAGGGACATCAAGGAGTTGAAAAGAAATAAAAAATCGTAACTTGGTACTTTATCTCCGAGAAGTAATTGAAAGTTACCGTGCTGGATTCGTATCTTCCAAGGAACTAAAGACGGATTTGTATATGGATTTCGAGCCTGGTCAAAAGCTAAATCAATGGTATTTTAAACATCGAACTATTCTACTTTCATAGAATACTTTATTACCGCATCAACCACCAAATCAAAGGTTGGTGGACGGGTGATGTAGGCAATGATTAAAGACGGGAAGTCTCTTTCAAAAATAGATAAAACATCATCTGTTGCAATGATAATAGTATTGTTAGAGCAAGCTAATTGCTCTAACAATACCAATTTTTCTTCGGAAGCACTTTCAACATTAATGAACAATAAATCCACGGAGGTACGAATCAAATGTTCTGCAACATTTTCAAAAGAACTTGACCATTCTCTTTTTAGGAACGTTATCCTGTCAAGATAATCAATCAATTCTTTCTCTAAAACTATATTCTCATGTAATATTCCGTAGCTATCCATTTGATGATTGAAATTTCATATACTTTTAGTTTCCACTATTAGAAACTAATTAATGTTGTCGGTTTAACACTACCCGATTTGCCATAAAAATTATCACAAACAGTGTTGTTTTGAAGAAAAGAAACCGCAGTTTTTACAATACTAAGTTTGGCAGGAGTATTTGAATTTTTCATAATTAAGCTATTTTTTGAGGTTGAAAGATTTTAATAATAAGACAAATTAACAACCAAGCTATAAGTGTAGAAAATACATTAGAGGAAATAAGAATTTACTTCGACAAAGTAGAAAGGATGAAAATGTATTTTAGACTAATTGTAGTTGTAACTCGACCAAAAAAGATTGTTCATTATTTTCAACAATCAATTTATGTTTGTCAGGATAAAGTAGATCTAATCTTTTTTTAACGTTAATTAAGCCAATTCCGCCTTGAACTTGTTCATGAGTGATGTGATTTGGTTTGCTATTTTCAATCCGAAAAGTAACAAAAGTGTCTTTCATACTAAAACTGATATTTACCCATGATTTTTTCCCACTCGTACTTACCCCGTGCTTAAAAGCATTTTCAACGAAAGAAATAAATATCATGGGAGGCACTTCAAAATTTTTAAAATCTGTTTTGCTACTGAAGGTTATATTCGTTCGACTTTGAAATCGAATCCGTTCTAATTCCACATACTGAAAAATAAATTCAACATCTCTCGTTAAAGTTACTTTTTCGCTTTCAGTTTCATAGAGTGAATATCGCATTAAACCAGATAATCTTACAATAATATCAGCAGCAACTTCGTCTTTTTCAACAATGAGCGAATAAATACTATTGAGGACATTGAAAAGAAAATGAGGATTAACCTGTAATTTTAAGAAATTGAGTTCCAGATTAAGGTTGTCCCTTTCGAGGGAGACAGTTTTATTCCGAGAAATAATTATCAGTTTTACAATCTTGATAAAAATGGGTGGGAGAATAGGTAAAGTTTCATTGTAGATATGAACAAAAAATAAATTAGTATCAAAAATGGCTCCTAAGGGTCCTCCCCTGTTAATGTAATCAGCGTAATCTTGATAACTCTTAGAAATCGCAAAGTTCTTGGAGGTAATATCAAACATATAATAGGAATTAATGGAATCCAATAAAAAGACCAAGATTAATCCGATTAAAAATAGTATCCATTGGTTATATTTAAAAAGAATTGGTAGTAACAAATAACTGATAATGTAAAAAGACAATATGGACTTTGTTAATAAAAACAAAGTATGAATCCATGCCGCCTCGGGATAATCATAACCCACAAGATTAAATCCAAATCCTGAAAATGTTATTCCTACGAGTATCCAGAAGATTATATGCGTCCAAAAACGGGCTATGGGGGAATAACCCAGAAAATAGTTTTTTATTTTTTTAATAAGTCCATTTCTTTTCCTCATACTAAATCAATATTTTAGTCTTGAAATATTCTTTTAATGAATCTCGATAGCTACTGCCAATGTCCAATTTTCTATCATTAGACATTTCAATCATGTTTCCTTCAATACTTTTCATGGCTGCCAATGAAATAATATAAGAACGATTGATTCTTAAAAATTTGGTTTTGGGTAATAGTTGTTCCATCCTTATCATGGTCATGTAGATAACAACAAATTTAGATTTTAAATGAATTTTCAGATAATCCTTCATCCCTTCTACAAAAATTATTTCGTGTGGGTATATCTTAATGAGTTTTTTATCTTGTTTTGCCAACAGGTAATTATCGTCCTCTTCATCTTCCCCTTTCGGACTATCAATTCTACCGTCGGAGGTCATAAAAATTTCATGCTTGTCTATGGGAATTTGAACACTATTATTTTTAGGTGCTAACCGTTGTTGCACTTTATTGATTGCTTTCAAAAAACGTTCGAACGGAAAAGGTTTTAGGAGAAAATCAACTACATCGTTCTCATATCCTTCCATGGCATATTGAGAATAGGCAGTGGTCATGATGATTTGTGGGCGGATAGTTGTGAGAGACCGTAGGAATTCAACTCCTGTCATTTCGGGCATATTGATGTCAAGAAAAACAATGTCGGGTTGCTTTTCATTAATCATTACGAGAGCATCCATCGCTGTGAAACACTTTCCTACGCAGTCGAGGTAGGGAAGTCGATTCACATATTTTTCTATAAGTTCTTGAGCCAGTAGCTCATCATCGACAATTAAGCATTTTAGGATATTTTGCATAGCTCTATTTAGAAATGAAGTATAAATGTAGAAATAAATAGCATTATATGCAAAAAATGTATTTTGCAAAATATTTTTTTTGCAAAATACATTTTAAGATATTTTAAAAATTGAAAAAATTGAAAAAATTTCTTTAAAAATTTCCACCCGTAAAACGACTTAATAAGTTTTTTTCATCCAACATTACTTCCGCTGTGCCGATGATATAATATTGAACTGGAATTTTTTTACCCGTTGTTGTGTTCATTCCATTAGATAATTTAACTGATGCTCGGTAATTATTATCAATAGCATAAGGAACTACCGAGGTAATTTTTCCTTCTAAGTAACCAAATTCATTCACAGGATAGGGGTCTAATTTTATCTGAACTTTCTGCCCTATTTTCACCTGCCCTACGCCTTTTATGGGAAGACTTAATTGTACTTGATAATTGGAAATACTTGGTGTTACGATAATGGTTGATTTTCTTGGGTTATTATCCGTTGCTCGCAGAATGATTACACGACCTGCCACGGAGGTTGTTTCATAAAATACCTCTTTGGTTTGCACATTGTTTTCGATGAACAAAGTATCACCAACGTTCACCATTTGAGAATCCGCTACCATAACTTTATATTCAAGCGGGGGGGTAACCATCCATGTTACTTTTTTCGGTTGTATATTGGTGGTTATCAGGGCGTTAGCCTGTGTTACATCTGGATATTTAATCCAATAGGAGTTTAGGACGAATAATAACAGAATAGAAAACAGGACGGTTATGCCCCATCTAACAATCCAATTGGGAACAAGTCCTATGATTTCCTGAATCTCTTCGCTCCGTAGTTCGAAACTATTACTTTGTTCTGGCATGATTTTAATTGTTTTGATTAGGCTGTTTCAAGGTCTAATTGATTTTTTACTAATTCATAATAATATCCTCTACGAGCCGCCAATTCTATGTGCGTTCCTTTCTCTCTGATTTCTCCATTTTCCATGACGATTATTTGGTCGGCGTTTTTAACGGTGCTTAATCTATGGGCAATCACGACGACGGTTCTTCCTTCGAAGAATTTTTCGAGATTATCCATGATTATGCTCTCATTATTAGCGTCCAAAGCACTGGTTGCTTCATCGAAAAATAAATAAGTAGGGTTCTTATAAACTGCCCTGGCGATGAAAATACGCTGTTTTTGACCCCCACTAAGCCCTGAACCCGTACTTCCAATTTTGGTGGTGAAACCCAGCGGAAGTTTTCTTACATAATCTTGAATATTGGCAACTCTGACGGCATTAATGAGCCGAGGTTCGTCAATTTTTTCACCATCAACAGCAATATTTCGAGTGATGGTATCTGAAAAAATGTAACCATCTTGCATCACAGTACCACATTTTTTACGCCATTCTCTTGCCGATAAGTCATTCAAATCATTGCCATTTACAAGAATTTTACCATCATTTGGGGGATAAAATTTCAGTAATAATTTTAAAAGTGTTGTTTTTCCACTACCACTCGCTCCCACAATTGCTGTTACTTTTCCTGCTGGAATATGGAGACTGAGATTTTTGAGAATTAATTGGCTTTGCGAACTTCCATATCGAAATGAAACATCTTGCAGGGTTATTCCTTTTCTTACATTAATCATTCCGTTCAAAATATTCCCTTCGCTAACTTCTTCCATAAAGTGAACTTTATCTTCAAAACTATCGTCTAATTCACTCGAAAACACTTTCCCCATCATTTTTTCTTCGTCCATTTCTTCATCAGGGCGATTGTGAATTTCGGCTAAACGGTCTAAACTAATTTTGGCATCCTGTACGCTCCGCATGAACTTAATTATCTGTGTCAGCGGAGCATTTAATTGTCCGATGATATAGGAAATACTCAACATTACACCCAAAGTAATATGGTTGTTCATCACCTCAGAAGCTACCATATAGGAAATGATGATATTTTTCAATTGGGTCAAAAAGGTTGAACCGACTTCTTGATATTGTTCAAGCGAGAGACTTTTGATGTTGATTTTAAATAATTTTGCTTGAATTCTTTCCCATTCCCATCGTCGAGCTTTTTCGCAGTTGTTGAGTTTAATCTCCTGCATACCCGTGATGAGTTCATAAATACTATTCTGATTTTCTCTTAAACTTTGAAAACGTTTATAATCTAAATCTTTTCGTTTTTCTAAAAAAAGCACTACCCAAACGATTGAGGCAATACTTCCGATGGCAAAAACTACTAAAATAGAAGTACTATAAATTCCTAAAATGGCGGAGAAAATAATTAAATTAATGAAAGAAAATAACGTTTGAAGCGTTGAACCCGTTAAAAAAGACTCAATTCTGTGATGGTCATTAATCCGTTGAGAAATATCTCCCGTATTTTTTGATTCAAAATAATTAATTGGTAATCGCATGAGTTTCAATAAGAAATTAGAAATAATCGACACGCTCATGCGGGCATTGATGTGCAACAAAATCCAATTCCGAATCATATCAACCGCCATTCCACCTAAAAATAGAAGTAATTGCGACATCAAAATCAATTTAATGAAATGATGATTTTGTCGTTGGATTCCATAATCTACCATACTTTGGGTAAGGAAAGGAAAAATCATTGCCAACAAGCTGCCGAATAACATTCCAAGAATTATTTGGACTAAATATTTCTTGTAGGGAGTCATATATTGATACAAAAACTTGAAACCAATGGCTTCTTGCTGTTTTTCTTCGGCGGTTTCATAGAATTGATTGGTTGGTTCAAGCAATAGACTCACACCTTTTCCATCGGAAGTGCTGACCCAAGACTTCATAAAATTATCTTTATCAAGCCAAATCAATCCATGAGCGGGGTCGCCGAGAAGAATTTTATCCGAGGTGTTTTTAGAAAAAGGCATTTTGAAACTTGGTCGTTTCATATCATAAAGCACCACAAAATGCTCCTGATTCCAATGAAGAATACAAGGCTTTGGCACTTCATCGAAGAGCTGATCGTATGAAAGTTTTGCTCCCAATGTTTTAAAACCAATTTTTTCAGCGGCTTCACTGATGCCCAAGAGACTCACGCCTTGACGAGTGATGAAGGAATTTGCCCGAAGAAAATCAAGGGGATAATCAACACCATAATAGGCTGATACCATCTTTAGGCACGTTGGACCGCAGTCCATATAGTCAAGTTGGCGATAAAATTTATATTTGCTGCTGGCTATCATTGTTTAAGATTTTTAAAATATTACAGAGATACTAATTCTTCATAATTGAGGTATTCGAGTTGATAATCATTAACTAATTTTTGGGGTAAATAATCAAGTACTTTATTTTGAATATGGGCAATCAGTTTCATCAAATCTGAACAATAAACCGAGGGATTGTAAAAGGCATTTGATTGACTGAATCGATGTGCCACAAATCCGCCACCACATGCTTCAACGATAGGACATTCTTGGCATTTAGCACATAAATTTTCGTGTCCATAGATGTATCTCTGCGTGAGTTCATCTTCGAGTGCATTTTCCAAAGAATGTGTATTGATGTTGAAGCCTTTTTTGGTAAAACCGTCTCCACATACTTTAAATGCTCCTGTCACTTCGATTGACCCATCAGTTTCAATAATTAAAAATTCGGATTTTTGTTGCCCGATATATTCAAACCCCTCATCTAAGCCAATTATGATTTTGACGAGTTGCTCAAAAAATCGAATTTTAGGGCGAGTTATATCATCAAAAAACCATTGGTCAAACAGTACAATTAGCCAATCTGCATAGAGTATTTTTTGCTTTATTCCTTCTTCATATCCCATCGGCAATTTTTCGTAGGAACAATCTGGTAATAAGAAATCTGCCTGTTTTATCTTATGTTCTTTTAAAAACTCATACATTTTCTCAGGATTCGATTGGATATTGATGACCGACAAAACGCCTGAAAAATTAGAAAATTTTGAGGCAATATTGAAACCTTGCATAACTGCCCGAAAAGAGCCTTTTCTCTGGTGAGTTACTCTGTACATATCATTGATTTCTTCATATCCATCAAGGCTAATTCCCAAACCTATGTCCAAATCATTAAGCAGTTCGCACCATGGTTTTGTTATTAAAGTCCCATTGGTTTGAATGGAGTAAAAAATCTTTGTTGCGAGTATTTTATGATTTGCTTTTTGAACAAAATTTCTATAAAAATCCATGGCAATAAGCATGGGTTCGCCACCGTGAAATATGAATTCAAAGGCGGATAAATCGTGTTTTTCGCAATGGTTTCTTACATTCTCAATAATGGCATCAACAGTTTCATTACTCATGAATTTAGGCTGATTTTTGAAGGTTTCATCGCCCAAATTATACATATAGCAATACGTACAATTCAAGTTGCAGAGACTTGCAACCTTCAAGACCAACACTTTACAAATAGAAATTTGATTCATGAGAAATTTTTATTAAGATTTTTAATCCTCTTCTTCTTGAGATAATTCATTGCGGGAAGTATCTTTTTTTCCACC
>JAYUIP010000013.1:0-1181 GCA_043765945.1 Arcicella sp. | reverse complement strand
GTAAATTTGCCCAATCCTTTAAATCCGTGGTCTATTGTTTATATCTGCGAATATTCAGTTGGAGTCAAAAAGTGAGTTTCATTTTTTGTCATTGCATGATCATATTCTGGCAGGGCTTTGATGCGATTCCATTCTGAATCGGCACCGAAGGCTTTCCAATGCTCGTCTCTTGATTTTCTATTATCAAAAGTGGTCATGTACACCAAATTAGGCTGTTTTCCTCCCAAAATGGTTTGAGCATAAAAGACAGGGTTGAAGCCTAATCTCACAAAAATATTGATTTCGCCCCCTTCATTAAACATATCTACTTTCTTGTTTCCTTTGGCTTCACTGTGACTTTCGTACAAACGATATTCATACACTCTTTCCGACTTTGGGGCAGTTGTGGTTGGCACTTTCAAGGTCGTCCAATCTTTAAAAGCAACCGACAATGAGCTTTCGAATCGCTCATAAGCGGGCGTTGTGTGGTCCGCATCCAAATAAGGTTTTGCCGCTTGTTGATAGACTGCATCAGCCAATAATTTAGCCCCAATTTTACCGAATTCTTCCAGTGATTTATAGGGAATCAAAACGTAAAGTTTCAACCCATCTTTTTGGTCGGCTTCGTCAAAAACCCCCACCGAAGTAATTCCTGCACGATTATAGGCAGTAATGGCAGCATTTTTGAAGTAGTCTTCCACTACGGTTTTCTGAGCGGCAGTTTTGAAACTATATACTCTGGTTTCGTAATATTGTGGTTTGCTTTTGGCAAATGTAGTGAAGGTAAACATCGTTACCAGTAAGAAAATACTTAGTTTTAAAATACGCTTTATCATAATTTTTTGTTTGATTAATGACAATATTTATACTTATCCGCTCCCACAAACAGCAAAAGAGGCATGATTGTTAAAGACCATGCCTCTTTCGTTTTACTCTTTTATCGATTAACTCTACAAATTCACAAATTTCATTCCCATCTCTCCGTAACGCTCGCCCGAAGCAACGCCTTTTGGTAAAATTTTCTCAATAATTGCTAAGTCCTCCGCCGTGAGTTTTACGTCAGAAGCAGCCGCATTTTCTTCTAAATATCTTACTCTTTTTGTGCCTGGAATTGGAAACATATCGTTGCCCTGTGCCAATACCCAAGCCAAAGCCAATTGTGAAGGCGTACAGTTTTTATCGTTCGCTAATTCCTTAATTTT
>JAYUIP010000012.1:0-1183 GCA_043765945.1 Arcicella sp. | reverse complement strand
CCAATAAAACCAATGCTTCTCGCCCTTTCACGTGGTCGGGTTTCAGTTTCACACACGCCTTAATATCCACAATTGCCCCTTGATTATCCCCAAATTTTGTCTTCGCCACGCCTCGATTATAATAATATTCTGGATTGTTTCTTACTTTTTCTTTATCAATCACGAGGTTATAATTATCCAAAGCTTCTTGATATTTCCCCACGTTCAATTGTGCAGTTGCCAACGAGCCACGAGCTAATTTTTTGTCTTTTAGTTTAGGCATACTCATAGCTTTTTCTAAATCTGGAAGGGCTTTTTCGGGCATTTGAGCGTTCAAATAAACATTTCCACGATTCATATACGTGTCGGCGGTGGCAGAATCTTTCTTGATAATTTCATTGTGATATTCAATTGCCTTGGCATAATCCTTCTTCTTTTCATACGCTGTTGCCAAGTTCGCCCACGGAGCAATACTTTCCTTCCAACCTTGTTCAATTGCCAGTGTGAATTGCTCAATGGCTCCATCCACATCGTCTTTCACCACGTAAGCCTCTCCTAAATTATAGTGTCCTTTATAATCGTTTGTGTTTAAGGTTAATCTGTGTTTGAAAAGGGAAATAGTATCTTGCCAAGTCTCCACTTGTTGGCGGGTAATGATAATACACGTTGTCGCAAAAAACCCGACTAATCCCCAAGAAAGGTATTTAAAACTCCTTTTTTTCTCGTAAAGATTCCACAAAAGCATACTCATCATAAAGAAAAAACCGATATAAGGAAGGTACGTATATCGGTCTGCCATGATGGCTAAACCGACCTGCATAATTTGCAAAACCAACACAACCGTAATCACAAAAAAGCCTATTCCAAACGTTATGACCTTGTTTTTGCGATAATTATAGATACCGAAAGCAACGACTGAAATCATAAAAAGTAGTCCCATAAAATATTCTATGTGGACATTTTCGAAGGGGTCATATAGATAAAAAGACGAAAGTTTAAAGGGAAATAGCAGGTGGTAACAATACATCATAAAACCATAGCCTGCAAAAGTGAAATTCTTGGCAATTGAAACTTTTTCACTATCAACGGTTGCGTAACCCGCTTGTCCGACATTGTGTAAAAATCCATAGAAATTACCGCCACTTTGCACACTCGTAGCAATCAAACCGAACAATAAAGACAGAACTAAAAACGGGAGTTTCTC
>JAYUIP010000011.1:0-3689 GCA_043765945.1 Arcicella sp. | reverse complement strand
CCGCTTTTTATGTTGATAAATCATGGGCGGAGGAAGAATTTACTCGGGGGTGTTATGCGGGCGTAATGCCAACGGGAGCGTGGACGAGTTTGGGCAAGTATCTGCGTGAACCAATTGGCAATATTCACTGGGCTGGCACCGAGACTTCAGACGTGTGGAATGGTTATATTGACGGTGCAGTGCGGTCGGGGGAGCGGGTGGCGTTGGAGGTTTTAGGAGGTTAGTTACTGGTTATTCGTTATTGGGGAAAACTTATAAAATGGCGTTTTCCCCAATAACGAATAACCAGTAACCAATTTACCGACTTCCCACCAATACCTCCGTTCCTTCAATATTTATGACTTTCGTTTCATTCCCTATTTTCACCCTAAAATTCTCAAAATCTAAGGGTTCAATTGAATCATAAATATCTGAAACGGGTGTTTGGGTTTTGTCAAATTGATTATCAATCAGAGCATATTTTCCATTTTTGAAACGTACTAAACTTATTCCTTTTCTCAAAGCAAGAGCATCATTAACGTCTTTCAATTCTTCTGATTCTTTTCCTAAAATATCAATAAATGACCAGTTACTTTTCTTTACCAACGCCTTGCCATCATTAAAATTTTCAGCATGAGAATATTGGCATTGTACAATTTCTTCTCCGCAGATATTGACAAACCCAAAACCTGTTTTTTCATTTTTTACCTTTGAAAATCCCTGTTTATATTTTTCAATTGTAACGTATTTTTCAGCATTTTCTAGTGGTTGAGTCATAATGTATCTTCCTTCCGAATCCTTCACACGGATAAAAGCACCATCGTGTTTATCCACCAAACAAGTAGCACTATTTACCAAAGAAAAGCGTCCACGAAGGTCGGTTAGTTGTTCTAACTGAAAAACATTCCTAACGGCATCGTATTCTAAAATATTGATTTTTTTCTTTAATTGTGCCGACATTCCATTCACGTATTCCTTATAATTAATCAGTTCTGGATTGGCGAAAAAATGCTTAAAATGGCTCAAGAGAGAGTCACGGTTGTAAAATGGCGTTGGTTTTGCCAAAGTAGCCATCATGATTTTTTGCGTTTTTTCAACATTGAAAAACTTGCGAACTTGACTTTTACGAACACTCAAAGAATCTTTTTCCGAAGCAAAAGATGTAAAATTGAAGGCGAATAGTAAACAAACTACTGCCAAGCGAGAAGTAAATAATTTCATGGGTATTGTAAGGATTGATTAGGCACTCAATGTGTAACACTGAATTAAAATAGCTAACAACTTCTCATGGGCGGGTCAAAATCTTGGCGTTGAAGATTTTACAGAAAATTTGTTGGTATAAATCTACGAAAAATTATAATCAGATTACTGTTTTTTATATATACGTAGAAACTTGTGAATAAGTATGAGTAAAACACAACGTTTATTTTCTAAAAACTCAAAGGGTCAAGATTTTTGAAGTGTCCGTTCAGTTTTATACGCTCTTTTGTTTTTTCAACTTCGTGTAAAATTGGAATTATTCGCTCTAAATGTTGAATCAAAAAGCCTTGTCGCTCGGCTTCGGTTGGCATTTTCAAAAGATTATATTCTTGTTCTTGCGACAACCCAATTTTATGGGCAATCTGGAAAGAGTAAGGTTGTGGTTTTTGTGGGTCAAAGGTATTTTCTTCTTGTAAATAATCATAAAGGGATGCCACTCTTTGCGTCAATCCAATCATAACGGTCGGACTGATTTCTGGTTCGGGTAATAATTCTACTACGCCACCTGCATACAATTTCATCTCCACAGGATTCTGAAAATCTAAGATTCTGAACACTCTTGTGCCTTGTGTACGAACATCCATGCGACCGTCTTCGTATTTTTTAGAGAGTTTTGTAATTTTTACTTCCGTTCCAAAACCTGGCATTCTTCCATCCAAAAAAACGGGAACACCAAAGGTTTTTCCTTCATCCAAACACTCATTAATTAAATCACGGTAACGTTGCTCAAAAATGTGCAAATTGAGGTCTTCCAGCGGGAAAGCGACTAAATTTAAGGGAAATAATGGAAGGAATTTTTGCATTGAGATTTGTTGATAATTTTGGGATGTAAAATTACGGGATTTTGTTTTATTATTGCAAAGTTACACAGACGCAAAATTATTTATTTGTTTAATGCAGGCTGGGTTTTGAACCTAGCCTGCGTTTTGAAAGATGTATTTTACTGAAACTTTTCACTTCAAATAAACCGTCTTTCCATTTTTCGCAGATTCTTTGGCTGCCGACAAAATTTCTACCACAATTTCATTTACAGGTAAAGAAGAAAGGTCTTTTTCTGGATTTATTTTACCAGTAACCACCGCCGCCAAATACGCAAAAACATTAGAACGTTCATGCGGAAGGGGCGATAAATCAATAAATGTTTCTTTCCCGTACCTGTCGCCAACAATGTGTTTCATTTTATTGCTCGAATTGGCAACAATAATGGCTTTCGTTCCATAAATTTCAGTATCTTTTCTATCAAAAGTCCAATTCCAAGAGGCTTGAATGATAGCTTGACAAGTTGGATATGTCAAAATAATACTGGCTTCATCATCCACTTTTGGATAAATTTCTGGTTTTAATTGTTGAGTAACGGCGGTGACAGAAATTGGTTTTTGTCCGTCCATGAGCCAAGTCATAATATCGGCACCATAACACCCAAAATCAACCAAAGCCCCTCCCCCATTTTGAATTGGGTCGGTTAGCCAATCGGTAAATTCTGGTTTACAGCCAATTTCAATCGGTCCACGGTGTCCGTCCATAATAACTACTTTACGAATTGTGCCTAAACTTTTCTCATTTTTCACCATTTCCCAAGCCTTTGCGTGTGAGGCATACCAAGTGGTTTCAAAATTAGTTAATAATTGGATATTATATTTTTTCACTAACGCTCTCATTTGATTCAAATGGTCATTATCAACGGCTAAGGGCTTTTCAACCATCACGTGAATGCCCTTTGAAGCACAAGTTTTCACGACTTCTAAATGTTCGAAAATTGAATTAAAAGCACAAACTGTCTCTGGTTTTGTCTTGGCGATAAGTTCATCCAACGTAGCAAACCAAAGCGATTCGGGAAGATTATGTTCTTTCAATAATCGCATGGCTAATACTCTATTGGGTTCGGCAAAACCCACAATTTCAACGTCCTCTTGCTTACCGATTGCTCCAAAAACTTGCCCTACGTGTGCGTGAGTCATTCCTGCAATGCCTACACGGACGGGTTTTGCCTGGGTTATAAATGAGATAAAAATAAGGCAAATGAATAAATTTTTCATGGTTGATGACTTTGTTTGAGTTATTACTCTCAAAATTTACGCTTTTTTTCTGACATTAGTTTAAGTCAGCAATGTTATGATGTAAAGAAGCAATATTGTTTACCAATTTATAAAATTCATCATACTATTTGTCTTATTTGTCAATACTTATCGCTCAAACAAAACCCTTTTTCCTTGCATATTTTCATTGAAAACACCCTCCTCAAAAGCCAAATGCCCCGACACAAAAGTGTGCGTTATGCTTGAATTGAAGGTTTTTCCCTCCAATGGTGACCATCTACATTGATAATAAATATTGTCTTTTGAGACCGTTATTTTATCTTCTAAATCCACCAAAACCAAATCTGCCCAATAGCCTTCACGGATGTAGCCACGCTTTGAAATTTGGAAGCAATCTGCCACCGCATGAGCCAT
>JAYUIP010000010.1:0-1185 GCA_043765945.1 Arcicella sp. | reverse complement strand
TTAATCTCACGATTGAACATTGTTTAATTTTAAAACGATTATTCGATGTTACTACATAAAATCATAAGTGCAAATAATTTTCTAAAATAGTTATTAACGAAACAAAATTTTCTTAAAATGTTTCAATAAAATATTTAATAAAGTATAATTAATTAAAGACGAAATATTTTACTTATTCACTACTTTAAAAATAAAAGTTTTATCGAAAATTAGGAAAATAGTGTCATTTGAGTATATTTACTTAATTATTTATTATAATTAAGATTAAGTAATTTTATTTTTTAATTTGTACTAAATCAAGAAACAAGACAGCTTTCATACTATGCAAGAACCGACTTTACAACAACTTCGATATCCGATTGGCACTTTTCAAAAGCCCACAGAAATAACCCAAGAGATGCTTTTGGGTTGGATTAATGACATTGAAAATCTTCCAGAATTGCTTCGTAAAGCTGTGGATGGATTAACGGAGGAGCAATTACTACTTCCGTATCGTCCAGAAGGTTGGACAATTAGACAAACCGTAAATCATGTGGCAGATTCTCATGCAAATGCTTTTATTCGTTTCAAGTTGGCTTTGACGGAGCATAATCCCACGATAAAACCTTACGAAGAACAATTATGGGCGGAATTGGAAGATGGTAAAAACGCTCCGATAGAATGGTCGTTAACAATGTTGGATGTTATGCACAAGCGTTGGGTAATGTTGATAAAATCAATGACGGACGAACAATTCAATCATCAATTTATTCACCCTGAAACTAAACATTTGAATGCTTTGAGGATGGTCACGGGTATGTATTCGTGGCATGGCAAGCATCATACAGCACACATTACGGAGCTTAGAAACCGAATGGGGGTTTAAAATTTGTTAAGTTTCTAAGTTTTAAGTTGTTAAATTTTGGAACTAATTGGTATGCTTAATCATTTTAACAACCTATCAACTTAAAACTTAATAACTTAGAAACTCTTTTCGACCATTTACTCATTACAGTAACATAAATCCTAACCATTCCTCGTTATAAAAACGAATATCTTAAAATTTGATGAAAAAATTAAAAATCTATCTTGAAAAATGTCGAAAAATGAGTCTGATGCTATTCTGCCTTATTTTTTATATTGTTTCGACTCCTTGCTATTCTCAATCATTTTTTTCAAAATTGTTTAAATCAGACGGCACGAGGA
>JAYUIP010000009.1:0-10399 GCA_043765945.1 Arcicella sp. | reverse complement strand
AAACAGCAATTAGGGCTATTTTTTTGACCGTATCCTCAATTTTCTCTTGGACTTCAACCTTAACAATCTCAATATTGGTTTGGACGTATTTATAGAGGTTGTCAACCAGTCCATTGGGGTCTAATATTTTCATGGGATAAATTTAACTAAAAAAACGTATTCCAAAGTAAATAAACATTCAAACAAATAATTATTACTGCCACTACCCAAGAAGCTATTTTTAAGGTTTTTGAATTAACGAACTCACCCATTTTGGATTTATCACTCGTGAACATAATCAGGGGAACAACGGCAAAACTTAATTGAAAAGACAGGATTACTTGACTTAAAATCAATAATTCCCCCGTGCCTTTTTCTCCGTAAATAATCGTCACGACTAAGGCTGGAATAATGGCTACTAATCTGGTAACTAATCTTCTAATCCAGGGTTTCAGTCTAATATTCAAGAAACCTTCCATCACAATTTGCCCTGCCAACGTACCCGTAAGTGTAGAGTTTTGACCCGCTGCCAACAACGCAACTGCAAAGAAGATACCCGCAAATTTCACGCCCAGAACGGGGTCTAATAAATGGTAAGCATCGTTTATATCTGCCACATTTTGATTGCCTGAATTATGAAAACTTGCCGCCGCCAAAATCAAAATGGCGGCATTGATAAAAAAGGCAATACCCAAGGATAAGGTAGAGTCAATCGTGGCAAAAAACACAGCTGAACGCTTTCCTTCTGATGTCTTCTCAAAATTACGAGTTTGTACGATGCTCGAATGAAGATATAAATTATGGGGCATAACCGTTGCTCCCAAAATACCGATAGCAACATACAACATGGCAGGATTTGTGATAATTTCGGGTTTGGGTAAAAGATTACCAAATATCTGAGAGACAGAAGGTTGTGAAACGATTATTTCGTAAGTAAAGCAACAAAATATCATAAAAATCAAGGCAGCCACAATGCTTTCCAAAGCCCGGAAACCCTTTCCTTGAAAATACAGCAAGACCAAGACATCAAGCACGGTTATAATTACGCCTACTGTTAATGGAAGTCCAAATAAAAGGTTCAACGCAATGGCTGAACCAATTACTTCCGCCAAGTCGCAGGCGGCAATGGCAATTTCGCAAAGAATCCACAGAGCAAATGAAACAGGTTTTGAGTAAGAACTTTTGCAGGCTTGGGCTAAATCTTGTCCCGAGGCAATTCCTAATTTGAGCGATAAATGTTGAAGTAACATCGCAAATAAATTAGAAATTAGAATAACTGAGATGAGCGTGTAACCAAATTTTGCTCCCCCTGCAATGTCCGTTGCCCAGTTTCCAGGATCCATATAACCCACCGCAACCATTAACCCTGGACCTGTGAATGCCCATAGTTTTCGCCAAAAAGAACCGTTTTTAGGAACATTTATGGATGCGTAAACTTCTGGTAATGAGTGATTTGAATTGTTATCTTTGTTAATCATAATAAATATTTAGAGTTTTCTGTATTGTGTGTAGTTACAAATGTATATTTCAATTGTGTTTAATCCAAAATAAATTTTTAGATTAGTCTAAAATTCATACTTGTCGAGTAAAAATAATATCTTTGCTTTTAGGTAAGAGGTATTAGGTAGGAGGTATTAGGTATGAGGTATGAGGTGAATGTAGGAGTAAATAGGTATGAGATTACAGGTAGTTACTTTCTATCTTAAAATTTCTATCTATAATCTCATACTTACGACCTACTACCTACGACCTACTATCAACGACCTACTACCTCATACCTACTACCTAAATACAAAATCATGATTTCATTTACAGAAGAAAACTATCTTAAAATTATTTACAAATTATCTGCTGAAACAGAAAATGAAATCAGTACAAATGCCGTAGCTGAATTAACCCAAACAAAAGCGGCTTCTGTGACTGATATGTTGCGTAAATTGTCTGAAAAACAGTTAGTTAGTTATCAAAAATATCAAGGAGTTAGATTGACGGAGGAGGGTCAGATGTTGGCGTTAAAAGTTATCAGAAAGCACCGTTTATGGGAAGTTTTTTTAGTCAATAAATTAGGTTTTAATTGGGACGAAGTTCACGAAATTGCTGAAGAATTGGAACACATTAATTCCGAAGAATTAGTCCAGCGTTTAGATGAATTTTTGGGTTTCCCACAATGTGATCCACACGGAGATCCAATTCCCGACCATAACGGAAGGATGCCCGAATTGGGCTACAAAAATCTTTCAGAAATTGAAACAAGCCAAACAGTAATTATGATGGGAGTATCGCAACATTCGACTAATTTTTTGCAATATTTAGCAAAAATTGGATTGAGTTTGGGAGTAAGTATTAAGGTAATTGAGATAAATGATTTTGATAAATCCTTAACTATAAAAATTGGAGGAAATAATTCTTGCTTTATAAGTTACGAAGTGGCGAAAAATTTGTTGGTGAAAGTATTTTAACTGATAAACGTTGGAATAAAAAAAACCTAACAAAGCCGCCACTTTGTTAGGTTAAAAAAGTTGCGTTATGAATAACGCTCTACAAAAATATAAAAAGTCAAAGCCAAAGCAAGGAATTTCACGAAAAAAGTTGTGTATGTAAGCAATAAATTACACGAATAAAGAATTGTAAAGGAAAAAATTAAGAAAAATAATGATGACGAAAAGCAAAATTTTATAAGTTTTACAATGAATATTTATGTAAAATTGCTTTTGTTTAACCTATTTATCAGATTAATTAAACAAAATGTTTTCAATTAAATTTTGCTGTTTAACACAAAAGGTGTAGCAATACTCACATTGCAATTTAAAATTATTTTTTAAACAATCTGATAAAGAACAATGCTGTAAAATACAGTTACTATTAAGATGTTTCGCTAAAAAACTAATTCACCATTTGGCGAAACTAAAATAAAGGCAAAATTCTTCGTATATTTGAATAAAAATTTTAACAGTTTAACCGCTAAAAATATGCTTGCCAAAACCTTCGGAAGTGCCTTACATGGCGTTGATGCTACGATTATCACCGTTGAAGTTAACGAAGGACAAGGACAACATTTCTACATTGTGGGTTTGCCCGATGGTGCAGTCAAAGAATCTGAACAACGAGTTGAATCTGCTATTAAGCAAGTCGGATATTTCTTTCCCAGAACAAAAGTTGTGGTTAATCTTGCTCCTGCGGACATTCGTAAGGAAGGTTCAGCGTATGATTTACCAATTGCTTTGGGTATAATTCATGCCTCCACACAAGCAGATTTAAAAGAACTTGAAAATTATGTTATCATGGGCGAATTAGCTCTGGACGGTTCTTTGCGACCAATAAAAGGAGTTCTTCCAATTGCAATTGAAGCTCGCAAGCAAGGGTTTAAAGGATTTATTTTGCCAACTGAAAATGCTTTAGAAGCCTCAATCGTTAATAATTTAGAGGTAATTGCAGTTAAAAATTTGAAAGAAGCGGTTAATTTTTTGAGAGGAATATTGAAAATTGAGCCTTTAATTACGGATACAAGAGATATATTTTCCAATTCTCAAAACGATTATGATGCTGATTTTTCGCACGTTCAAGGGCAGGAAAATATCAAAAGAGCCTTAGAAATTGCGGCAGCGGGCGGACACAACGCTATCATGATTGGACCTCCTGGTGCAGGAAAAACCATGTTAGCAAAACGTATTCCCTCTATTTTACCGCCATTGACACTTCATGAAGCCTTAGAAACTACAAAAATTCATTCCGTTGCGGGGAAATTGGGGTCAAAGGCAACGTTGGTTTCAACTCGCCCGTATCGTTCGCCACACCACACGATTTCAGATGCGGCTTTGGTGGGCGGCGGCAGCAACCCACAACCTGGCGAAATCTCTTTGGCACATAATGGCGTTTTGTTTTTGGATGAATTACCCGAGTTTAAACGTTCGGCTTTGGAAGTAATGCGTCAGCCCTTGGAAGACAGAAAAGTGTCCATTTCCAGAGCAAGATCGGCAGTTGAATTTCCTTCCAGTTTTATGTTGATTGCCAGTATGAATCCTTGTCCTTGTGGTTATTATAATCACCCAGAAAAAGATTGTGTTTGTGGACCAGGCGTTGTGCAAAAATATCTGAATAAAATTTCGGGACCTTTATTGGATAGAATTGATTTGCATGTGGAAGTTACACCCGTAAAGTTTGAGCAATTATCGTCCAATAGAAAGTCAGAATCATCCGACCAAATACGTGAAAGAGTTATCAAAGCCCGTGATATTCAGACCGATAGATTTAAAACTTATACAGAGATTTATTCAAATGCCATGATGCCTTCGCAGATGGTAAAAGAAGTTTGCGTGTTAACGGAAGCGGGAATTGCCTTATTAAAAAGAGCAATGGAACGTTTACAATTATCTGCTCGTGCCTACGACAGAATCCTAAAAGTTGCCCGAACGATTGCGGATTTAGCTGGTACTGAGGATATTAGAACGGAACATTTGGCGGAAGCGATTCAGTATCGGAGTTTGGATAGAGAGAATTGGGCGGGATGATTTCAATTAACAGTGAACAATTATCAATGATCAGAAGTGTCAATTTGGAAACATTAGTTACAAATCGACACTTTTTTATTAGTAATTTTTTGCTGGGAACTGTTTATTGACAAGTTTTTACAGTTAACTTAACTGTCTATTGTTTAAAACATATCATCAAACAGCACAATTACATACATACCTATTGATTGGTTATAAACAGCAACAGTTTTGCTATCCAAAGTATTATTGAAACCTATACTGTAAGAAAATCCAACTTGCGTAAATTTTTCTAATTGGATTCCTACACCAGCATTAAAACCATAATCTAATCGATTAAGTCCACTTGTAAATCTTTTATTTACAAGTGAATAGGTGCTGTCTGCTTTTGTGCGTTTGGTATTAATGACTTGACCAGAAACTACATTTCTTCCTCCAATCCCAAACCCTAAATAAGGTCCTCCCCAAACATTTATTTTAGTCCTAAAACTTTGATGGTCACCAAACGTATAACTCAGATTTGGACATAAATCAAGATAATGCAATTCGAGAGAATTTTCTACGAAGGTTGAATCAGAAAAATTAAATTTTGATTTAAAACCTCTTGGATTATAATGAACCTCAGGTTGAAAACGGAAGTTTTTAGATAAGTTATAACTTATACCAAAACCAAAGTCAATGACAGGTTTCAGAGAAAAAATATCTTTTGAGTAGATATTTTCTGTTCGTACACTCACAGACCTAACTCCAAATTTGAAGATATAATGATCTTTTTTAAATTGTGCTTTTACGAAGAATGAGATTAATAAAAGACACAGTGTAAATGTTAGAAAACGCATATCAATTGTGGATTTAGGAATTTTTAGCGTAATATACATCACAATTTTCAATAAATTTACAGGTTTTGCATTATGAAAAACGAAACTTATTTTACGGTTTCTAAAATAGTTAGAACATTCTTTTCCAACCAAATCTTATCAACAACAGTAGTCCTATAAAGCCGATAGCAATATATTGAAATGGAACGTAGGTGATGGCATAAATCCGCAGTCTATCCACAAACCACATAATGCCAATCATCGCAAAAATCAAAGTAACAAATCCTGATAATTTCCCAAAGGCTGGAACGAATTCAAAAGGAATATTCCGTTTGATAATAATGAGCGTTCCAACCATTGTAACAATGGGTAAAAGTTGCGTAATGAGGTTCATATCCCAAATACTTTGCCGTTCAAAAAGGAATAAATAGACGTTTAAAGTAATGGCAAAAATGCCTGGAATGCTTGATAAATATGCCATGGCTGCATAGAAAAAACGGGCAGAATTTTGTTGTGGTGGTACATTTGGGTCTTGCCAAATACTGATGAGAAAAGTCAATAATGGAATGCAAATCAAAAACCAAAGTAAGCCATTGGGATTGGCAGAAATATTAGCAAAAATGTCTCTTAAAGTCATGGGTTTATGGTTTTGAATTAAGCATTCATTAGATTGGGTCTAAAATTAAGGATTATTATTAATCATAAGAAAGAATTATGATAGAACCTCATTTTTAAGGATTTACGGTCTAATGCAAATGCTTGAATCTGTTTCATTTTATTTAGGTAACTTTACACCCCTAAATGAGTAATCCGATGATTGCCAAAAAATACGAACACCCTTTATGAGACTGAATTTCAAAGACTTAATTATATTCGAGAACAACGATTATATTTTGATAAATAAACCCCCTCACATTGCTTCTTTGGACGAACGCCAAGCCGATAACTCCCAGAGTATCTTGCGGTTAGCGAAAGAATATGCCAATGATGCACAACTTTGTCACCGCTTAGATAAGGAGACTTCGGGCGTTTTGGCAATTGCGAAAAATCCAGCCGCTTACCGTCATCTTTCCATGCAATTTGAACATCGGAAAGTTGAAAAACGTTATCATGCCGTGGTGAATGGAACGCACGATTTTGAGATGATTTCGGTTTATTTACCCATTTCCATGAAAAGAGACGGAACGATGGTGGCAATTGACCGACAAAAAGGAAAGGAAGCCGATACGATTTTTAATTCGATGAAAGTTTACAGAAATCATACGCTCGTGGAATGTATGCCCATTACGGGACGTATGCACCAAATCCGCATACATTTAGTGTGTCTGAAAGCCCCCATCGTGTGCGACCCTACGTATGGAGGTGAGATGATATTCCTTTCGGATTTGAAGCGAAAATTCCACCTCAAAAAGGAAACCGAAGAACAACCCATCATCAAGCGAGTTGCCCTTCATGCCCATTCTTTAACATTTAGATTATTGGATGAAGAAATAATCAAGATTGAAGCACCTTATCCAAAAGATTTTGAGGTTTTGGTCAAGCAGTTAGATAAGTTTTCGTAATTTTGTAATTGTAAATGGCTTCGTAGTTCAATGGATAGAATGTAGGTTTCCGGTACCTAAGATGCGAGTTCGATTCTCACCGAGGCTACGATTTTAAATCCTAATTGTCTGTAATTTAGACGATTAGGATTTTTAATTTTTAAATGAATCACTATTTTATCTATGCAATCAACCCAAACTCCTGAAAATGTCAACCCTAAAACAAGCCCTCCTCCAACTCGCAAACCCTGGGCGAGCCATCCAAGCGACCAGATTTTTTAAAACTGGGAAAGGACAATATGGCGAAGGTGATATTTTCATTGGACTGTCGAACCCGCAAGTACAAGCCTTAGTAAAAGAACATTGGAAATTAACGGATATGACTGATATTCAAGAACTTATCAATGACAAAATCCATGAATTACGTTTTGCAGGATTGTTAGTTTTAGTGACAAAGTTTCCTAAATCTTCTCCTTCTCAACAACAAGAAGTTATCAATTTTTACGTAAAAAACGTTCAACAAATCAATAATTGGGATTTGGTGGATTGTTCTGCCTACAAGATTTTAGGTAAATTTTTACTGAATAAAGAGCGTCAAATTCTATACGATTTAGCGAATTCTGAACACCTGTGGTCAGAGCGGATTGCGGTAGTTTCTTGCCTTGAATTTATCAGAAATAAACAGTTTTCCGATATTTTTAACCTCTCTGAAAAGTTCCTCTCTCACGAGCACGACCTCATGCACAAAGCCTGCGGATGGATGTTGCGTGAAGTGGGAAAAAGAGACGAATTAGCGTTGGAAGAATTCTTGGACGAACACCTTAAAAGTATGCCCAGAACCATGCTCAGATACGCCATTGAGCGAATGGAGGAAGGGAAAAGATTAGGATACTTAAAACAGTGAACATTTATCCATTATTAGTGAACAGTTGTAAAAGAACCATTAATAGTGAACAATAAATCGTTTTTGTACAAATATACCCTAATTGGTAATTGTTCACTGATAACTGAATCACCCAATCGCCATTTTAACCAAATCAGCCGTATTTTTCGCTTTCACTTTCTTCATCATATTGGCACGATGATTATCAACAGTACGAATACTTAAAAACAGTTTATCAGCCATTTCTCGACTGTTAAATCCCTGCACAATCATACCCAAAATTTGCTTTTCTTTGGGCGTAATTTTCTCGAATATTGGTCGATTTTCTTCTTGATTTCCAGCATTTTTAGTCAATAATTCATTAATGATTACTTCCGAAATCTCGGGTGGAAAATATTTTCTTCCTTCCGAAACCACTTTAATTGCTCTCAATAATTCATCCTTGCCCGTATCTTTCAATAAATAGCCGTTCGCTCCATTTTCAACGGATTTAACGATGTATTCTTTATTATGATGCATTGAAAAAATTAAGATTTTAACCTCTGGATATTCTTCTGAAATAATCTTTGCCGCTTCAATTCCGTTCATTTTGGGCATTGTTAAATCCAAAATGACGACATCTGGCATAAGGATTTTTACTTTTTCGATAGCATCCAACCCATCCAATGCTTCGCCGATTACTTGAATGCCGTCTTCATCTTCCAATAGCATTTTCATTCCCCGCCTGACAACATCGTGGTCGTCGGCTAATAAAATGGTAATTAATTTCATAGTTTATAAGTTTTGAGTTGATGATTTTTTCAAGGAATAAGTTTTGTTAAAAATCCATTACTTTCAATTCACAACAGTTATTAGATTTGTAATTTTGTTGATGATTTTCTAAGTTGTGGGCAATGAACCTTTGAACTCACATCTTAAAGCTATTTTGGTATTTCAATTTTTATGCTTGTTCCTTTGCCCATTTTCGATTGAATTTCAAACGTTCCATTCAGTAATTCTGCACGGGCTTGCATATTTTTCAAGCCACTGCCACCCATTTTATTTTTTATTGAATTAAGATTGAATCCTTCACCATTATCCGAAATGATTAATTTTACAAATTGTTCATTATCATACAGGTGTATATTAATAAAGTCAGATTTTGCGTGTTTTGTTGCATTATGAATTGCCTCTTGCGTAATGCGATAAAGACATGTTTCAATAGTTTCTGGTAAACGATTAATTTTCTCAGCTTGAATTTTGAACGTTATATTCATCGTTTTAGAAACCTGTTCCGTCAAAATCCGAATGGCAGGAACAACGCCAAAATCACTCAAAACCGAAGGGGCAAGATTAAACGAAACCGTTCTGGTTACCTCAATAGTTTCTTGAATAAGATGCTGTAATTCATTAAATGATTTTGCTTGTTTAGTGTTCGTAAAATCAAAACTTTTGACTTTTTCACTATGTAGTCGCAAGCCCGTAAGCATCTGCCCGATACCGTCGTGGATGTCTGCCGCTAAGCGTTTTCGTTCTCCTTCTTGTCCTTCTATTAACGACGCTGCCCGCACTTTTTCCTCCACTAATTGTAACTTATATTTCTCTTCGGTGGCATGAACTAAGGCTTGTTGGGTCTTTACTAATTCATCATTTATTTGACGAAGATCACTTTCAGAATCAGTTAATTTTTTAATGACAAAACGGATATTATCAGCAATTGGTTTAAAAATAAAATTCCCTTCTAAAAACAAAATTAAAAACAAAATCGTGAATAAAAACATCTCAATATTCTTAGTTATCTCCACTCTTTTTGTGGACTCTAAATCATACTGCGTTACAATATTATCCATCTTTTTCAAAAAAAATCTCTCATTTATAAGTATCTGATTTAAAGAACTTTGCAGTAGTTCTTGTTGATTTTTTTCTGGTTTTTTAATCAACTTATCAATCGTTTTTGCATTCGTTAAAACAACTTTAAAAATGGGTTCAATTGCTTGAAACATACTGTCAATTTTCGCACTATTCCTAACTTTAAAAGTGCGTTCATTAGTCTTTAAATCCTTATTTTTTAAAGCATAATGACTTGATTCCCAGAGCAAAACAATGTCTCTAATATCCTGTGAATAATACGTTGCATCCACTTGAAAAATTTTCGGGTTACACAATAAAACCGCCGTTTTTGAAAGCCTTTGACTCAACATTCTCTGTCGCCCCGCCACGTTCACCACGTGCGAATCATCCAACAAAGAATTTAAGAAAACCTGAATTAATAATTGCCCAATAACCGACAACAACGCCACTCCCGAAAGAGCAATGATGTATAGGCGTGTAAGGCGGTTAAATATTTGATTATCAAGCATATATTATTCTTCTAAACCCACAAAACCTTTTTCTTTCCACTCATATAGGATAAATTTTAATCACATAATCATCCCCACTCATACATTCATTCGATTTCAACAAAACGTCTTTTTATGAAATGGACAAGCAACTTTTCGTTCGGCTTTTATACCCGTAGAACCAATCATTCCTTTCAAAAGTGCTATTTGCTGGCGATGGGGACCTAAATTTTGAGTGGCATACCATTCGCCACGTCTTTCTAAATTAAAGATAGCAATTTGTTAGCCATCAATCAAGGCACAAGCCCCACCATTGGCAGGAATATCTTATGTACTGCACGCTGAATACCAAACTACTGTCTGCATTTTTTTA
>JAYUIP010000008.1:0-1186 GCA_043765945.1 Arcicella sp. | reverse complement strand
TGCACGGAAGCGTTTATGAAACACGAGCAAGAGATTTTATCGGGGCAATTAAACAAGTCGCTCATTGATATGTTGGACGTTCATACGCAAGCGTGTTTGCAAAAAGTGGATGATATTTCAGTAAGTGAAATTTATAATCACAAATCGGTGATTGAAATTGAAATTGCGGGATATAACGTAATTGGAGCGTTATTAGATGAATTCGTAACGGCAGTTTTGCATCCCGCTCGTTCAAAATCGGGCAAATTATTACAACTCATTCCAAAGCAATTCAACGTTAATCAAGAAAGTTTATACGCTGATATTCAGTCTGTTGTGGACTTCGTAGCGGGTATGTCAGATTTATACGCCGTGGATTTATACAGAAGAATTACAGGCATAACGATACATTGAGTTTAAGTTGGAACGCAGATAACGCAGATGCTTCGCAGCACAGATTTTCGCAGATTTTTAATTTGTAAGATTACAACTTAATATTATTTTGGAAGTAAAAAAATCTGCGAAAATCTGCGTTTGAAAATCTGCGTCATCTGCGTGCCATCAATTAATTCGTTTTGCGAACGACAATTGGACTGCATTTTGGTTCGCTTGAACATACTGGAACGGGAATTCTATACACGCCAAAATCAATCGTTAGGTTTGAATTTCTGTCGGCTGTTGTGCCATTGGTGGTGTCTCCGTCATTTTGAGGTTCTCCAAAATTTGCTAAGATAATATAATTTGTTCTGATGGTTTGTCCCACAATCATTGTTCCGTCATCCTCATCATTTACATCGTCATTTGCTTTTGTGGAAGGCTCATAAATCCCTGTGGATGAACCATTTACGCCCACACTTGACGAATATCCAGCGGGAGCGTCAATCTCAACGATGTATGAATTTGGGACTAAATCCGTGAATAGATATTTGCCAGTTACGGCGTCAGTAGTTGTGGTCTGAACCGCAATTCCATCGGGATTATTAGTAGGAATTCCTCCCTCAATTTTTGCTTTGAATATTCTTACGACAACGTTCCCAAGTCCTAATTCTCCACTATTAAATAACCCATCGTTATTCATATCTTGCCAAACCAAATTGCCAATACTCAGACATTTATTAATCGTTGGGGTTAAAGATGCCGTTACCATACAACCATTTTCGTAGGTTTCCGTTAGACTATATTCCCCTAATTGTCGTAAATCTTCGGT
>JAYUIP010000007.1:0-1187 GCA_043765945.1 Arcicella sp. | reverse complement strand
AGTTGCACAAGGTTATTAACTAACCTTCGTGTAACTCCGTGAAATACTCAGTGTGACTCCGTGACCAAAAGAATACTATGAAAATTGGGGAGGTTGTTTCAGTTCTGAAACAAAATCGGTAGGATAAAAAATAGTTAAATTAGAGAAAATAGAAGGTTTTTTATCAATAAAATGATGAAAATTGAAGGTTGGGTTTTGATGAGAAATGAAAGGTTCTGAAAATAAACGTAAAATCAGTTTTGAATTATTTCCAAAAGGTAATTTTTCAGTATTATTTTCGAGAAACTTATCAATTTTAGCTTCTAATTTCATTTCGTCTTTATCACTCAGACAATAATAATAATTTACGTCAGAAATAGTTTCTACGTATGCTACGTCGTATAAATTACCCTCAAATCTGAACTCTTTATTAGGACGTTCCCAAGAGATTTTAGAAAGATTTTCGGTATTTTCAACAATACAAATTAACTTAGATTTTTCAAGAGAATTGATAAGTTTTCGTTCCATTTTTTCTCTAATTTCTTCACGCTCAAAACTCAAAATGGCATAAAAGCCACCCATTTTGAGTAGTAAAATAACAAGTAATGTAAGAGATAAAATTGTTTTCACTTTGTTGATGAACCAGATAAGTTTAATACAAATAAAACTGATTTTAACGTATTTCCTGATATTATTGTGGTGTAAAATTGGGAATTAGTTATTTTGCGGATATAAATCTTTCCAAAATGTATCAACAAACCATTAAAAACATAACCTATAATTTCCCTGACCTCAAAACCTTGATGGCAAAGGCAACACCTCGGAGGTCGGGCGATGAATTGGCGGGTGTTTCAGCAAAATCTGCCCAAGAAAGAGTGGCAGCACAAACGGCTTTGGCGGATATTCCTTTGAAAACTTTTCTGACTGAACACTTAGTCCCTTACGAAAAAGATGAAGTAACCCGACTTATCATTGACTCGCATGATATACAAGCATTCACACCCGTGAGTCACTTAACCGTTGGAGATTTTAGGGATTACCTTTTACAGGAAACGACTGATAAACAGATACTTACAAAACTACACAAAGGACTAACGCCTGAAATGGTGGCGGCAGTAAGCAAGATTATGCGAGTGCAAGATTTGATAACGGTTGCCTCAAAATGTGAAGTAGTTACAAAGTTTAGAACCACAATTGGTTTGCAAGGA
>JAYUIP010000006.1:0-1188 GCA_043765945.1 Arcicella sp. | reverse complement strand
GCAACGCCATCTTCTCTGGTTTGATGCCTTCTGAAATTGAAAAACAGTACCCAAGGCACTGGGTACAAGATATTGGCGATAGTGAGGAAGAGGAAGGATTCAACAAACACGAAGAATTTTTCTTTCAAGAACAGCTCAAAAGAAGTCGAATGCCTTTCCCTGTGAAGGCTTCTTACCACAAAATTATTCACAATAATCAAGGGAAAAATTTGGTAGAAAATTTCTCAAAATTAGACCAAAATCATTTGAATATTGTGGTGTATAATTTCGTGGATATGCTTTCGCACGCACGAACTGATATGGCGATGATTAAGGAATTAGCCCCTGATGAATCGGGTTATAGAAGTTTGACGGCATCATGGTTTAATCACTCGCCTTTATTTGATTTAATGAAGAAAATTGCGGAGAAAAAAGGGCGATTAATTATCACAACCGACCACGGAATGATTCGAGTTCAGAACCCTGTAAAGATTGTCGGTGACCGTTCAGTGAACACAAATTTGCGATATAAACAAGGCAGAAATTTGAATTGGGATGATGATGGACATTTGTTGGTTTGTCGTAAACCCGAGCGTTATTTTTTGCCAAAGGTCAATGTGTCAACTACTTACGTCTTCACGATGGAAGATTATTTCTTTGCTTACCCAAATAATTACAATCATTATGTAAGTCATTACCGAAATACTTTTCAGCATGGTGGGGTTTCTTTGGAGGAATGTATTATTCCTTTTGTTTATTTAACCGCAAAATAGCCTCCTCCAAATCCGCAGGAACATCAATGCCGAAACTATCGAAGGGAGTTTCGGCAATTTTTATTTTATACCCATTCGCTAACCAACGTAGCTGTTCCAAAGATTCCACTCTTTCCAAAAGTGCCATTGGAAGTTTGGTAATTTTCTTCAAAATATCAACTCTGTAAGCATAAATGCCAATGTGTTTGAAGTAATTGTGGGTATCAAGCCATTTTTCTTTTTCAATTCCACGCAAATACGGAACAGTTTGTCGAGTGAAATAAATGGCTTCATGGTTATTATCAAAAACCACTTTTGGGGTATTTGGATTGAATAAAGAAGCCTCATCTTCAATCTGTTTCACGAGCGTTGCCAATTCCGTTTTCTCGGTTAAACAACTCGCTAAAATATCAATTTGTTCGGGTTGAATAAATGGCTCATCTCCTTGAATATTAAT
>JAYUIP010000005.1:0-3701 GCA_043765945.1 Arcicella sp. | reverse complement strand
GAAATATTACGGGAAATATCCTTCACGCACCCGTTTTTGGAGCGTTGGCTCAGGCAGTTCCTCTGCAAGTTCAAGCGGATTGTGGTTCGGCTTGTTGGTGCATTGTTTTGAATGGACAAAAAGATATTTTTACTAAAAATGGAAAAGAAAAAACGGATTTTGTAGAATATTTCTTTTTGAATGGAGGATACGCTGCCCGTCCAAATCAAGATGGTGTTAATGTTTTGAGTTTTCCAACGAATGTAGCAAACGTACCCATTGAGGTTTTAGAAAGAGATGCTCCAATTATGGTTACTGAAAAATCTTTACGTCCAAATACGGGTGGGAAAGGGAAATATCGAGGCGGTTTAGGTCAAACTTTCTCTTTTAAAATGGTTGGAAAAGAGCCAATTAACCTTTCAATTTTAACCGAAAAAACAAAAACTTTTCCTCACGGAATTTTGGGTGGTGAAAATGGTTCGGGCGGTTCGATGGAAATTCGTCCTCATCGTTTTGTTCCCCCAAAAGGATTAACGAAATTTTATCCAGGTGAGGAATTAATTTTGAATTTGCCTGGTGGTGGAGGTTATGGATTGAAGACAGAAAGAGATGAAAGATTGATTGAACGTGATTTGGAGTTGGGTTATAATGATTAGTTGTTGAGTTATGAACGGGCGGCGTTCCGCTTGTTGAATTGTTGTTGCAGATTGAATGAATACAAAATAATATAGCCTTTTTTAGTTATAAAAATAAATTATAACTAAAAAAGGCTATAAAATTAAATCATAATCAAAAATAATTATATTTGTTGGAAATATACGACAGTGAATTATTCAATCATAACAGCCGATATTGTAAATTATACCAAAATTACTCAAAGTTCAGAGGAAAATTTGATAGACGATTTTACTAAATGGACAAAGAAAATGAGCCTATTCACTGGGGTAAAATACGAATTATTTAGAGGAGATAGTTTCCAATGTATGATTCCAAACTTGAATCAAACGCTCAAAATCTGTTTGCTGAACAGAGCCTATTTTCTCAGGCTTTCTAAAAACCAAAAAGGTTTAGATTTAAGACAATCCATTGGAATTGGAGAAGTGAATTTACTCAAAAAAACACTCTCTCGTTCAGATGGAGAGGCTTTTAGGTACTCAGGGCGATCATTTGATGAAATGGATAAAAAAGGAAATTGTATTATTGTTAAGAGTTCTTTCCCTGAAATTGATGCTGAATTAAATACGAGTTTAACTCTGTTGGAAGCTATCATTCAAGGTTGGACATCTACGCAGGCGGAGGTTTTTTTCTATAAATTACAAGGAAAAAAAGAAAAAGAAATTGCAGAACAAATGAATATTTCTCAGCCCGCCGTCAATAGGCACTTAAAGGCAGTTTCGTGGTCAGCCATTGAGAGCCTCTTAAATCGTTTTGAAGGACTCATAACAAAAATTAGTTGAAATGTATTCGATTTTTCATCCACAGAACTCGCTTTATTATTTCGATTAATATTGGCTCATATTTTAATCGACTTCATATTTTAGTCGAGTAAATGGGTTGAAGATAAAAGAAAAAGTCAAGGTAAATCCACCTATTTATATCTTCACGGTTGCCTCACAGCGATTGCAGCCTATATTTTTGCAGGATATTGGACAAATTTATGGATACCGATAACAATAGGAATAGCGCACACTTTGATTGACTATGTAAAATTGAAATTTAATAGAGAGGGTTCAGTTGTTGGGTTTATTACCGACCAGTTTGCCCATTTGGTAATAATTATACTCGTTTGGATAAATTTGATTGAAACAAGGGATTTATTTGAAAAAATAATACCAATGACATCAAACTTTAAAGTTGTTTCAATTATTACAGGCTACATTATTTGTACAACTCCGTTTTCATTTTTTGTGGGAATTGCTACAAAACAGTGGCAAGAGGAACTTGAAAAAGGAGATGTTATGATTGAAAATCTACTGAATGGAGGGAAATGGATAGGAATTATTGAAAGATTGATGATTTTTACTTTTGTTTTATTGGGAAAATATGAAGCAATTGGGTTTCTGATAACAGCAAAATCCATTTTCAGATTCCGACAAGATACCGAAACCAAGCAATCTGAATACGTTTTGGTAGGAACACTTTTAAGTTATGGATTGGCAATAATGATAGGGTTGGTAATAAGTCAAATAATTAAAGTATAAAAAAAGCAAGGCAGAATATACTCAAAACAAATTGAGATTTTATGCGTTTAAAAAAAGAAACAACAGACAAAATGACTTCATTAAAACAGACATTCAGAGCATATTACTTGATTTTTCCAGTAATATTTTTCATCGTCAATGGTTGTAAAACCTCGACAACCGACCCAGCACCAGTTGCTGATAAATATTTGGTTAGCAGTACCCTAATTGGCACATATTCAAAGTCAGACTTAGGAACACGTGCAACCAGTTTTGGTGGAGACCCCATAACCATACAAATCGTAAAAAGTCTTTTGGTTTATGAAGTGAAGGCGTACAAGATTATTTACAAAACCAAGAACACCGACGGAACAGAAATTCAGGCTTCCGGAGCTTTAATTATCCCAACTGTTGTGGATGGTGTTCCAATGATTAGTCAACAACACGGAACAATCAGAACGGATTTACAGGCTCCTTCAAACTATCAAACCAACAGTGAAGCCTATTCAACGGCATCCATTTTTGCCTCAAACGGGTTTATTGTTGCTTGTCCAGATTACATCGGTTATGGCGTTTCTAAAAATTTAGAACATCCTTATGAACACCGTGAAAGTTTAGCCCAAACAAGCCTGGATATGATTAGAGCGTCATCGGAATTTATTGCAAAAGAAAAAATTAATTGGAATAAGAAATTGATGATTACAGGCTACTCACAAGGCGGTTTTGCAACGATGTCTTTACAGAAAAAGATTGAAGAACAATTCCCAACTGAGTTTAACTTGGTGGCTTCTTCGTGTGGTGCAGGGGCATACAATAAAACTCAATTTATGAAGGATTTGATTAATAATACTACCCACGGCATCCCAGAATACAACCAATTATACATTTGGGTTACACAAACTTACAATCGTGTTTACGGACTGAATCGATTGATGAATACTTATTTCAAAGAGCCGTATGCTACTGACATTCAGGCAAATGGGAATAATGCAAGTGTAAAGGTGAGCATTAATTTAGCCTTCACCGATGCGATAAGAAAGACTGTGAATGATGGAACTGATAAACAATTTTTGGATGCTGTAAAAGATAATGATGTTTTTGATTGGGCTCCCAAAACAGAAACGCAATTGTTTCATGGAAATGCTGATTTGCAGGTTTTTTATAACAATTCCGTAACGGCTGAAAAAGCAATGAAAGCAAAAGGTGGAAAAGTTACGTTAGTTACCACCGTTGGTGGAACACACGGATCAACTATTCAAGATTATGCCTTTGGAACGTTTCAGTTTTTTAATGGAAAAAAATAAATTTTAGGAATACCAATAATCGAAATACTATGAATAATCCAGTAATCAATCTCCCGCCAGTTTACAGTCTAATTGGAAGACACGAAGTTTTTCCAGAAGTTTCACACGATGAAACGGCTCGTTATAATTTCTTGGCGAATCTCAATCGTCATTTATCGACTGTCGTTTCTCCTGCCAATAAAGTTGCTTTTGAAAAACGAGTAGAACCGATTTTTAAGCAAGAAAATGGAAGAGATTT
>JAYUIP010000004.1:0-1190 GCA_043765945.1 Arcicella sp. | reverse complement strand
GTCGGCTCTGCGACTTGGTTCGAGGGCTGAGATTCCTCCAATTTGTATTCCTAATGACCCAAAATTAGCAAAACCACACAAGGCAAAACTCACAATAGCAATGGTTTTAGGAGTTAAAGTTCCTGCCTTAATCATGGGCGAAAGTTTAAGATAAGCCACAAATTCATTTGCCGCTAATTTCGTTCCCATCAATGAACCTGCCTGTAAAATTTCCTCTTTCGGAACGCCCATACACCACGCAAAACCCGCAAACAAATAGCCCAAAAGCGTATCTAAACTAAAATCTGGATAGTTCATCACACTACCTACTTTGCTAAAAATGAAGTTTATAAGGGCAATTAACGCTAAAAAACCAATCAGCATCGCCAATACATTTAAGCCCACTTTCAAACCGTCCGAACAACCTGCCGAAATGGCATCAATGATATTAGTGTGTTCTTTTTCCACTTTTAAGGTCACTACGCCCTTCGTCTCTGATTCTTCCGTTTCGGGGTACATAATTTTGGAGATTGCCAACGCTCCTGGGGCAGCCATAATACTGGCGGCAATAAGGTATGAAGCGGGTACGCCAAACTGAATATACGTTGCCATTACACCACCTGCAATACAAGCATAACTTCCTGCCATTGAGGCGGTTAATTCTGAAAGTGTCATTCCCTTCAAGTAAGGCTTTATCATAATTTGAGCCTCCACTTGCCCCACAAAAGCACTTGAAATATTAGAAAGAGCCTCCGAACCACTAACGCCCATAAGAGCTTTCATACCCTTAGCTAACCATTTGATAATGAACTGAATAACACCCAAATGATAAAAAATGTTAACCAAAACCGCTACGAAAATGATGGTAGGAATAATGTTGAAAAAGAAGATAAATCCACCGCCACGAAATACTGTTTCAAGCAAAGGAACATCGGCTAAGGGTCCAAAAACGAATTTTGCTCCTTCCGAACTGAAACTAATTACCCGAGTAACCCAATTACCTAACGTTTGAAAAGTTGCCGTTCCTACGGGTGTTTTTAAGATAAATACTGCCAAACCCGCCTGCAAAGCCAAACCCATGCCAACGGTACGAAAATTGATTGCCTTGCGATTATTAGACATTAAATAGGCGATGCCCAAAATAACTACTATTCCAATGAGACCTGTGAAACGTTCCATTTGTGGTTTTTTGTTGTTGATTGATATGTGCA
>JAYUIP010000003.1:0-1190 GCA_043765945.1 Arcicella sp. | reverse complement strand
TATCAAATACAGGAATAATGCCCAAACGGGGTAAATTGGTTTCTCGTTGGTCGTAAAGGTGAATCACAATTAAATCGTGTCTTCGGGCGAGAGCTTTTAGGTTTTCTTCATAACCCGTATCAATAAAATCAGATACCAAAATTACTAAACTTCGGCGTTTCAATACGTCCAACGTAAACAAAATCATCTTTTTAAGGTTCGTTCCCGTTGATTCAGTTTTGAGTTTAAAAAGCTCCAAAATCGTTCTGTAACCGTGTTTTAGGGTATTGGCGGGTTTAATATATTTTTCCTTTTGATCAGAAAAACACAACAATCCCACGTGACTTGCTTCTTTGATTGCCGATAAAGTCAAGACTCCACAAATCTCTTTGATGGTATCTAATTTTGAACGGTCAGACCGACCCACGTTTTGCGAGGCACTCACATCTACCACAAAAAATACGGTTTGTTCCTTCTCCTCTTTGAATATTTTTACGAACGTTCCGTGTCCTTTGGCGGAGGTATTCCAGTCAATTAATCTAACATCGTCACCGTATTGATAGAGTCGTAAGTCGCTGAATTCCAAGCCCGAACCTTTAAAAATAGAATGGAAATTTCCCCGCATTTGCGAGGTTACCGCCTTGCGAATTTTAATTTCGTACTTATAAAGTTTAGATAAAAATTCGTTTGGATTCATTGTTTCAAATTACGGATTTTGGAATCTGAATTTCGGATTTTACTCTCTATATCCTTATCTTCAAAGTTCAAAAATAAGCATTTAAGCCTAATTAGTCATTATTAATGAAGTTTAATTTATTAAAATTATCTTGTATAAATTAGACCACAAATAAGCCCATAGTTGAATTTGAATTTTACAGATTTCCACAAACAGAACATAAAAATCTGTAAAATTCAGTACAATTTCAATTCCAATATAAATTTATTTGTGGTCAAATTATCAGCTTAAAACTCAGTCCAAATTTAGCACCATTCCTTTCGGAGATTTTATGGTGAATTTGTGTTTTAGTTTCTTCTCTTTATTGGGTTCTAATTTCAATTTCCACGTGATTTTGCCCGTTTCTTTATTGATTTCGGCTTCATCGGCTTCTTGGTCGTCCACTTCAATTTCTTTGGCTTTTGAGATTGGGAACTGGTCTTCAATTGTTAAATTTATTGCTTGGCGTTTAGTATTTCTAACCGTGATTTCATAG
>JAYUIP010000002.1:0-1195 GCA_043765945.1 Arcicella sp. | reverse complement strand
GTCAAACCTGTCGGCAAGTAATCTTTTACCTCCACATTGGTTGCCGTCGAGGGTCCCGCATTGGAAACTGTTATCGTATAAGTGAAATTTTCACCTACATTTGGCTTCGTATTCGAGACGGTTTTCTTTAAACTCAAATCCGCTTGATTGACTACCACTCTTACACTATCGGTATCATCTTCACCGTTTTGCGTTCCATTATTCACCTGAGAATCAACATCATACTGATCAGATTTTGAGATTTGAGCCTTATTAATCTTAGCTCCCGTATCGGTAATTCTTGCCTTAAAAGTTACTGTTTGAGAACCGCCTACTGCAATTGTAGGAATGTTTGCCAAGAGCGTATCTGAATTAAACTTAAAGTCCAATGACGAAACAAAAATAATTCCTGACGGCAAAACATCCTTCACCTGTACGTTGGTCGCAAGGTCTGGACCTGCATTGGCAACCGTGATGCTGTACGTTACTTCATCGCCAACATTGATGATAGCTTTATCAACCGTTTTGCGTAAACTCAAATCCGCAATTTGTGGTACAATGGTGATTTTATCCGTATCGTTCTGACCGTCTTCCGTACCTGAATTTGGTTTAGAATTTGGGTCAAACTGGTCTGATTTGGTTATTTGAGCCTTGTTTGTGATACTTGTTGAACCTGTAACTCGTGCTAAGAATGTTAAATCTCTGGTCTGATTGACTAAAACTGAATCAACATTTGCAGTTAAAGTATCGCCTGATTTTATGAAATTAACTGATGAAACGAACGTCAAACCTGCTGGCAAAATATCCTTCACCTGTACCTTCGTTGCCTTGCTTGGACCCGCATTATTTACTCGTAAAGTATAAGTAATTACATCACCCACGTTTGGACGTTGGTTTGATACTAATTTCTTCAAACTCAAATCCGCTTGCTGACCGTTCAAGGTCACTGAACCAACATCATCTTGACCGTCTTCCGTACCCGTATTTGGTTGAGAATCAGAATCATACGTATCAGATTTTACAATTTCAGCTTTGTTGGTAATACGTCCCGCTTGTGTAATTCTTGCTTTGAAAGTCAATACTTCTGGCGTACCTTTTACGACAATTGGAAGGGTTTTACTTAATAAAACATTGCCACTTGAAAATACAAAATCACTGCTGCTTACAAACTCTAAACCAATCGGTAAAATATCTTTTACCTGAACATTTGTCGCAA
>JAYUIP010000001.1:0-1196 GCA_043765945.1 Arcicella sp. | reverse complement strand
TCGTTTCTTTTAGCAATCGTCTTGCTAAATAGCTGTAATTCCGCCTTACAATCTTTCAAAAAAGGTCAGAAAAAATTTGATAATGGCGAATATGAATTGGCTATTAAAGAATTACAAAAATCATCGGCGGCTGGCTATGAATTAGGTAAAACTAATTACTTGATTGCTGAATCCTATCGCCTTTCAAATCGCCCCATTCAAGCGGGAGAATATTATGAAAAAGCCTTAACTTCGGGTAGTAAAGAAAATGATTTGCGTTATCATTTGGCAACAACCCAAAAGATGCAAGGCAAGTATAAAGAAGCGAGCGAAAACTTAGAAAAATACCTCTCAGGCATTCCAAGCAAAGAATTAAAGAATAAAGCTCAAACCGAAATTGACCTTTTGCCTGAAATTGAAACATTGGCAAATAAGAAAACGTATATCGAAATTAAACCGATGAGTTTGAATTCTACGGGAACAGAATTTGCTCCAATTCCGCAAGGAAATGAATTGATTTTCACGGCTTCACGCAAGGATGTTATCTATAAAAACAATGGTTTGCCATTCTTGGGGCTGTATCGTGCTTCCTTAAATACGCCAACAGAAATTGGAACGCCAACGCTTTTTAGTGCTGCCATTTTCAAAAATAATGCCAACGAAGGAACACCGACTTTTTCAAAAGATGGCAAAATGATGGTTTTCGCTCGGGGGAATACGGGCAAACGCTCAGACGCTTCACCCGATGTAGATTTATATATTTCCAAAAATATTGACGGCGTGTGGTCGGAACCAGAAATGGTTTCCGTATCAGATTCATTGGCTTGGGACGGTTCGCCTTCTTTTTCTGCCGATAATAAAACCTTGTATTTTTCTTCTAATCGTTCGGGTGGAAAAGGTGGAATTGACCTGTACCGTGCCAACATTGACAATGCTGGAAGATTTGGAAGAGCCATTAACATGGGGTCGGATATAAACACCTCAGGCGATGAAATGTTTCCTTATGTTTCATCGGATGGAAAATTGTACTTTTCTTCGGATGGACACGCTGGAATTGGGGGTTTAGATTTATTTACTGCCACTCGGGTAAACGGTGAAATTAAAGTTGAACATTTGGGAATTCCTTTAAATTCCCGCTTTGATGATTTTGGTTTAGTTGCCATTGATTCAACCAAAGGATATTTTGCCTCAAACCGTGATTCGGGAAAAGGCGATGA